>CAYFOC010000216.1:0-2930 GCA_964344615.1 uncultured Methylococcus sp. | reverse complement strand
CTAGTGGCCTCCCACAAGACACCCCACATCGGCGTAGTCTTTGATGCCCCAGGAAGAACATTCCGCGATGATCTGTTTGAGGCTTACAAGTCGCATCGCCCTCCCATGCCCGATGAACTCAAGGCGCAGATCGAGCCTCTCCGTGAGGTCATTCGCGCCATGGGCTTCCCCCTCATCATTGAATCGGGCGTGGAAGCAGACGATGTGATCGGCAGCCTTGCCATCGAGGCGGCAGCTTCCGGATACACCGTCGTCATCTCGACCGGTGACAAGGACATGGCGCAACTGGTCAGCGATCGCATCACACTTGAAAACACCATGTTCAATACTCGCCTTGATCGGGGAGGTGTTTTCGAAAAGTTTGGCGTCTATCCAGAACAGATCATTGATTACCTTGCGCTAGTCGGAGACACCTCGGACAACATTCCAGGCGTTCCCAAGGTAGGCCCCAAAACGGCCGCAAAATGGCTCGGAGAACACGGATCGCTGGATCAGCTCATCGAAAAGGCCGACACGATTTCCGGGAAGGTCGGCGAATATTTCAGGGAGTCCCTAGCGACCATTCCGCTGTCGAGGCAAT
Organism: uncultured Methylococcus sp.; assembly: GCA_964344615.1. Classification (GTDB taxonomy): domain Bacteria; phylum Pseudomonadota; class Gammaproteobacteria; order Methylococcales; family Methylococcaceae; genus UBA6136. The sequence goes on along the minus strand of CAYFOC010000216.1, from coordinate 2,350 downwards.
TGGCCACCATTCGCTGCGATCTTGAATTGCCGCTGACGGTAGAGGACCTGAAGCTCTCGCCTCCCGACCAAGACTCACTCATTCACTGGCTGAAACGCCTGGAGTTCAACAGCTGGCTGAAACAAATCACCGCTACAGGTTCTGATCCTGAAGCAGCGCCCCAGCAGAGCCCTTCCCTACCTCGCATTGATGCCACTTACGAAAGCATCCTGACGGAAAGCGACCTGGATTCCTGGATCGAAAAAATAAGATCCAATGGACAATTCAGCTTCGATACGGAGACGACCAGCCTTGACTACATGCAGGCCGAAATCGTTGGCATTTCGTTTTCCATCGAGTCAGGGAAAGCCGCCTATGTGCCGGTCGCTCACGACTATCCCGATGCACCGACCCAGCTGAATCGCGAACAGGTCCTCTCAAAATTCAAGCCGCTCCTCGAGTCTTCGGATCTCGGCAAAATCGGCCAGAATCTTAAATATGACCTCAACGTCCTGCTGAATCATGGCATTCATCTTCAGGGCATACGCCATGACACCATGCTCGAATCCTATGTATTCGACAGCACGGCGACTCGTCACGACATGGATTCACTGGCAAAACACTATCTCCAGTACGAGACCATCAGTTACGAGGATGTTGCGGGCAAAGGCGCCAAGCAGATTGGGTTCGACCAGGTTGCGATTGAGCCCGCCACGCAATATGCCGCTGAAGATGCCGATATCACGCTGAGACTTCATGAGCGAATTTGGCCCCGACTGAAGGGGATCCCATCCCTGTCCTCAGTCTATGAAAGGCTGGAAATCCCCCTGATTCCAATCCTTGCCCAAATGGAACGCACGGGCGTCTTGATCGATCCCTGGTTGCTTCAGCAACAAAGCGGATTTCTCCAGGAGAAGATGACCGTTCTTGAAACGAGGGCACACGAACTTGCCGGGATGCCATTCAACTTAGGCTCACCCAAGCAGATCCAGTCCATCCTCTACGAGAACCTGAACCTTCCGGTACTGAAGAAAACCCCAAAGGGGCAACCCTCCACGGATGAATCAGTGCTTCAAGAGCTTGCGGAGTCCTTTGAGCTTCCAAGCGTCATTCTTGAACATCGATCCGCATCAAAGCTGAGATCAACCTATACCGAAAAATTGCCGCAGCAGGTCAACCCCAAAACCGGTCGCGTCCATACGTCCTACCACCAAGCCGTTACGGCGACAGGGCGATTATCTTCATCCGATCCAAATCTTCAGAACATTCCTATCCGAACTGAAGAAGGAAGGCGCATCAGGCAGGCATTTATTGCCAGCCCTGGAAAAAAGATTGTTGCGGCCGATTATTCACAGATCGAACTTCGCATCATGGCGCATTTCTCCCAGGATCCCCGGCTCATTGAGGCATTCCAGACCGGGGACGATATCCACCGGGAAACCGCGTCAGAGGTTTTCGGAGTGAGCAAGGAAAGCGTCAGCAAAGAGCAGCGACGCTCGGCGAAGGCGATCAATTTCGGCCTGATCTATGGCATGTCGGCATTCGGTCTTGCGAAACAGCTCGGCGTGGAGCGCCATACGGCCCAGACCTATATCGATACCTACTTTGACCGTTATCCGGGAGTCAAAGCCTTCATGGACAGAACGCGTGAAAGAGCGCGTGAACTGGGTTACGTGGAGACGCTGATGGGACGCAGGCTCCACATCCCTGACATCCGCTCCAGCAATGGGCAGCGCCGGCAATATGCCGAAAGGGCCGCGATCAATGCCCCCATGCAGGGAACGGCGGCTGATCTGATCAAGCTGGCCATGATTCATGTTGATGCGTGGATCAAGGAAACCCACTCACCAGTCGAAATGGTCATGCAGGTGCACGATGAACTCGTGTTTGAAGTGGATGAACAGCACGTTGATGCCGTCAAAATCGCGGTTATTGAGCAGATGACTCGTGTAACCGAGCTGTCTGTGCCTCTCGTCGTAGAAGCCGGGGTCGGCAATAACTGGGACGAAGCGCACTAAGCCAATAGGTTCAGACGGTGATGGAACCCTGACCGATCACCGACTTCTGACCGTAATCGAAGAGCGTCGCGGTATAGGTCGTGCCCACGGTGCTAACCGTGGTCTCGATTTCCGCGTAAGTCGTGGGCTTCCCATCAACCCATGCGCCGGTATTGATGTAGATGGTACCGTCCACCGTGTTGTTCTGAATCAGTGCTTTGTGTGTGTGACCAAAAAGAATGATTCTCGGTTTGAAGGGATAATCGTCCTGAAGCCACGCCGGCATCGCAAACAAGATATCTGCTGCATTGCTCAAGGCTCCGCAGTCGTCAAAAAAAGCAATAACACCGGGAACGCGTCCCTGTCTGACAGGC
>CAYFOC010000215.1:0-2932 GCA_964344615.1 uncultured Methylococcus sp. | reverse complement strand
GGTCTGGAACCATCAGTGGAAACATCATCAGCGATGGAACCCTGGATCCCACACACAACTCCCCTTACGTGACCGCCGTCGGTAAAAACCCGCTTTACTGGAGTCTGGTGAACTCTATGGCTGATGTGCCCATCGGAAGTGTCGGGCGGGCTTCCGAAGATGCGACTTTGACCATTAACGGAACATTCAGGGCCAAGGACCAGATACTTTCAGACATTAGCAATGCAGCATTGGGGTTTTCCATTACCCCCTCTGATAATTCACAGATTTTACTCGGGCCCAGTTCATCAATGGACCTCAGAAACGTTCATTTGTCGGTTGAGGCATTAGGACTTGGTATTGGACCGGGTTACAACCTTAAGACGACTTGGACGCTCATCCAGAGCACGGACAGTAGTTCCACGATCATTGGGACCTTTCTGGATCCACGCGTAAAAGGCCTCCCTAACGGCGATGTCTACAACCTCACCTACGTAAAAGACTCTTCTGTACTCCTGACCGTCTATCCGAATCATTACTTTCAAGAACTCGGAAAAACCCGAAACGAGAAATTGGTGGGCACTATTCTGGATCGAGCCATCCCGAAGTCCACGGGGCAACTCTACGCCGACCTTAACCAACTCTATCAAATTTCGGGGGGGCAATTTAATAAGACACTCAACCAACTGGATGGGGAACTCTATGCAGAGGCCCCCGGCATCCTTTACGCAACCGTTACAGATTCATGGAACCCTGTCTATGCACGAATGGGACTCAGCGCCACGCAAGGTGGCACGGGACCTGATCGATCCTCTCACTTCTGGACGAGCGGTGTCGGTAATTTCGGTGGCGTGGAGGGCAACAGTAATTCAGATGGTTTTTCCCAGCATTCTCAAGGCTTCATGGGTGGTGCTGATGCGGCCCTTACAGATAATATTAATGTGGGGTTGACTGCGGGCTATATTGGCGCGGGAGGCACCCGTAACAATACCTTGGGCACCATCAGCGCTCAGCTTTGGCAATTGGGGCTTTACGGAGATTGGGCCGTCGGGAAAACCGGGCGACTGGGGTTATTGGTAGGCTATACGCAAGGCCCCCTTCAGTTCTCCAATCCAACGGCTATTGGCACGGCCACAAGCGATACCACCGCACGACTCATTACCGCAGAAATTCTCGGTGACTGGAGAGTTGACTACGGTGGAGGCCATAGCCTTACCCCGATCATCTCTCTGCAATCAGTAAGCGACCTTACCGATGGGTTCAGCGAGCGAGGTCTTACACTCGGATCCTTTCAAATCAACTCCCCCGATTACAGCGGTAATTTTGTCGCGACCAGAATTCAGACCCGCTATGACTATCAATGGAAACAATGGGGTGTGGATTGGACGGCCAGTACGGCCATTGGACTCAGGGAGATGCTTTATCAACCGGTCTCCAATGCCACCTTGACCTATCAGGGGATCAGTGAAAGCTATCAGGTTTACGGATCTCAAAGTAACGCCAATACCGGCGCCGGTCTCTTCAATCTTGGCCTCACCGGTCAGCTGAACGATGCGTTCAAAATGGAAATAGGCTATCGTGGAACCTATAGTGGGAATATGGTTTTCAATGCCTTTCAGGGCAATCTCGTCTGGAATTACGATCAGATCACACAGGGCGATTCATCAAAATACAGCTTCTTTGATGATGCCTCAGAAGACAAGGATAAAAAACCTCTGGATATTCGAGATCCTGGTCCGGATCTCGCCAATTATCCTAACAGTGCGTTTACCCTGCCTCAGGGGGGGTTCTATCTTGAAACCATGACGATGAACTATCAGTCCGATAGTGTCAGCAGTGCCCCAACGTATTCAAGCACTTTCTTTTTCCGCTACGGGCTATTGGATGATGTCGAACTCAGACTCTTTTACGAAGCCCTGGTCGTCCAGACGGGAGGAAGCGTTACCGCAGGTTCGGGCCCCCTTACCTTCGACACCAAGATTCATTTTTGGGATGAGTGGGAGGAATACTTTATCCCTGCCACAGGCTTTGAAGCCTCCATTCAGACGCCCTGGATGGCCTCTACCGCTTTTGCCGGAACGACTCAACCCACGTTCACCCTAAACTTCGACCACTCGCTTCCCTACGACATAGGCCTTGAGTACAACGTAGGCGCGCAGCGCGTCCAGGATCAGTACGATCTTAGCCAAAATCTCTGGCAATTCGTCGGGCAATGGGCGCTACAACGGGACCTCTTCGAGGACTTTGCATTGTTCGTGAACGGTACCTACAACGGCGGCGCCCTGCCCAAGGCTCCACGCCGATACACCAAAGCAAAAGAGGTCACAAAAGTTCGCTTGGTCTGTTCGACGGGCCATGAACATCAAACGATTGAGCAGTGCCGAGATCAGAACTACGTGACTCAGGAGACTTATACGGTCACCGCATCCTCAAGCTCAGTGGATATCACCCCGGTCATCGCAGGAGGCGGATTTATCTGGACGGTTGATGACCACATTTCGCTTTACGGCAACGCAGGCGCCGGACTTACAGACACTAGCCCGCCTTTCCAAGCCTATGTGGGATTTGCATGGACGCCTTGAACACCCAGGAGGATTCGAAAGGGTATAATTTGCCATTACTCCGCTTGTGGGATTCTTGACTGTGTTTTTTGTACTCCATGGGTATGCCGATGCTACGCCCAACGAAGATACCGAGTTTCTTGAAGATCTTTTCCCGGATGAGGAAGTGATTGGACTCAACTATCCCTTTCACCCCGTTGACGCCGAAACCTACCTTCGAGCCACGATTCAAACTCACCTCGACGACCGCCTCTCCGACACCCCGATCATCTTTACCGGCATTTCTCTGGGGGGATTCTGGTCCTGGCAATGTGCCAACTGGTTTGATGGTGCTGCCATCCTCATCAATCCCTCGCTGAAACCCTGGAAAACGCTGAAGGAGCTGGCAGGCA
>CAYFOC010000214.1:0-2937 GCA_964344615.1 uncultured Methylococcus sp. | reverse complement strand
ACGCTCAAAATCTTGATCTCAAGATTGCAATGACGCGGATTGATTCTGCGCGATCAGAACAAAGTGCCAACCGTGCTGCCCTCTTTCCAAAAATTGGCGCGACAGCCGATGCAGCTCGTCTCTCCAATCTCTTTCCAGTAGGCCTTCCCAGAGGCAACAACATCAATTATTTCCTCACCGGCTTTGATGCGATCTGGGAGATTGACGTTTTTGGGAGGCTTCGCCGAAAGCTGGAAGCTGCAGAAGCGCAGACCTCCGCATCTGTCGAGGAATACCGTGAGGCCTTTCTCATGCTGTCCGCCGAAATAGGACGACAGTACGTCAGTTACCGTGGCCTTCAACAGCAGGCCGAAATACTCGATCAGAACCTGAGACTTCTTGTCGAGGTCAGTGCACTCTCAGAGGAGCGTTACGTCCACGGACTGGAAAGCCAAGACACTGTTGAAAAGTATCGAGCACTTGCAGATTCAACCGCCGCAGAGCTTCGTTCAACGGAAGCGCGCATCACGACCGAGCGGCACAAGATAGAGGCTCTGATCGGTCGCAAACCCGATGCTCTCAAAGTAAGGCTAGGGACAACCAATCCGATACCCACGACCTCCGAGCGAAGGCTTTTGACACAGCCTGCGGATACACTCCGCCTTCGTCCTGATGTTCGATCCGCTGAATTCCAACTTCATAGCGCAACGGCCATACAGGGCGCTGCCATTGCAGAACTTTTCCCAAAGATTTCGATTGCTGCTTTCCTGGGCATTCGGAACTCCGATCTCGAGAATCTCTTCAAATCCAGTTCCTTCGCCTGGGCTACGGGTGCCAGCGTCACTCAACCGATATTCAATTTTGGCCAAATCAGGGCGGGCATTGATCTCTCCGACGCACGACAGCATGATGCCTACCTTCAATACGAGAAGACAGTTCTCGAAGCCCTTCACGAAGCCGAGACTACGCTTTCCGAGCTGATCAAAGAAGAACAGCGCAAGGCACATCTAATGAGCGTTGTTCGACACCTTGACGAAGCCAGCCGAATGGCCGAGAAACGATTCAAGGAGGGTTTGGGAACGAGGCAGGATTACCTATCCAGCCTGGTTGAAGCCAACATGGAACGACTACAGCTCCTGCAATCTGAAACGACTCTGGCTACCCGACTGATTGCCGTTTTCAAGGCGCTCGGGGGAGCAGGTCAAGCACCGGTGGAACTCAAGGAGGATCCCCTGCGCCCCTGGGGCTAGGCTCCAAGGGGTTGCTGCAAGAGTTTGCTACAATGGGGGTTTTTTCATCGGAACCCCGGAATGGCTCAGATTGGTATCGTGATGGGAAGCACTAGCGACTGGGAGGTCATGCAACATGCCGCCCGACAGTTGGCGGACTTTGGCATTCCCTTCGAAACACGGGTGGTATCAGCGCACAGAACACCTGACCTCCTGTTTGCTTATGCGGAATCTGCCCGTGAACGCGGACTGCAGTGCATCATTGCAGGCGCTGGCGGGGCGGCCCACCTCCCTGGGATGCTGGCAGCAAAGACCTCCGTGCCTGTACTCGGCGTTCCAGTACCGAGCAAATACCTTAAAGGCAAGGACTCTCTCTTCTCCATTGTGCAGATGCCCAAGGGAATCCCGGTCGCAACCTTTGCCATTGGTGAAGCAGGCGCCGTTAACGCTGCACTCTTTGGTGCCGCCATGCTTGCCAATCAGGATGCCGCTATTCGCGAGCGTCTTGAACGGTTCAGGGCCGAACAGACGGCGACCGTACTCGGCGCAACGCTTCCGGACGTTCCCTGATTTCCCCATTCACCGAAAATACTGACGTCGCCATGACAAAACCTGTTCTTCCTCCTGCCATGCTGGGCATTATCGGTGGCGGACAACTCGGACGCATGTTCACCATGGCGGCCAAGACCATGGGCTATCGCGTCACCGTCTTGGAGCCGGAAGCAGGTTGCCCTGCGAGTACCGTTGCCGACGTGCACCTGTGTGCCGCCTACGACGATCCGGCAGCACTGGATGAAATGGGTAAGACGTGTGCAGCGGTGACGACGGAGTTCGAGAATGTTCCCTCGACGTCACTGGAAAGGCTGGCCAAGAACACCCAGGTCTCCCCGTCCGCTGAATCCGTTTCAATTGCTCAGGACCGGATCAAGGAAAAACAGTACATCAGGGCAGCAGGCCTTGAAGTTGCACCCTACCTCCCGGTCGAATCAGAAGCAGATCTTGAGCAGGACCTTTCGAACTACCTTCCAGGCATCCTGAAACTCGCAAAACTGGGCTACGACGGCAAAGGACAAATTCGGGTGCAGACTCCCGAGGAAGCCAGGACTGCCTTCAAAACACTCGGTGCCAAACCCTGTGTTCTGGAACGTCTCCTCAATCTGAAGACAGAAGTTTCGGTAATTGTTGCCCGCACCTCAAAAGGTGTCGTCAAAACCTTCCCCGTCGCCGAAAACCGTCATGAGCAAGGCATCCTGGATGTCAGCATCGTACCGGCCCAGATTTCGGAAACCATCAGCCAGAAGGCACGGCAGATGGCTCTCTCGCTGGCCGAATCCCTCGATTACGTCGGGGTGCTCGGCGTCGAGATGTTCATCCTGGATGATGACCGCATTCTGATCAATGAAATTGCTCCGCGTCCCCATAACAGCGGGCACTACACGCTTGATGCCACGGCGAGCAGCCAGTTTGAGCAGCAGGTCAGAACCCTCTGCGGCCTGCCTCCAGGCGACACCCGCCTCCTTTCACCGGTCGTGATGATCAATTTGCTGGGCGATGTCTGGGGAGACAGTGAACCGGACTGGAATGATCTGTTCAACCATCCCGGCGTGATGCTTCATCTCTACGGTAAGGCGTCAGCCAGACCGGGACGTAAGATGGGCCACTTTAACGTGCTCTCTGAAACCTTGAGCAGCGCTCTTGGCGATGCCCTGGAGCTAAAGGCTCAACTCCG
>CAYFOC010000213.1:2660-2943 GCA_964344615.1 uncultured Methylococcus sp. | reverse complement strand
GTGTTCCTGCAGGAACAACACAGATGGAATGCTCTCCCTTTTCTTCACCGCTATCCGACACGCCGACCATGCCGGGAGCGTTCGCGAGGTGGGAAAGACCCCCATTGGGATTTTCAAGTGTAACGGTCTGTCCGACACTTACGGAGGCAATCCGGCGAGCCTGTGGATCGGATCCACCCCCTCCCATAGAGAGCCCGATTCCGGCCAAAACGATGGCGCCGACACCGATGTAGAGCAGCTTTGGGTTGGCTTTTAGGGACTCTACGATATTTCCGACTTTGTT
>CAYFOC010000213.1:2093-2650 GCA_964344615.1 uncultured Methylococcus sp. | reverse complement strand
GAAGAATACCGCATCAAGCAGCCCTTCCAATCCCTTGGCACGCTGACCGATCCCTGTTGTTCCGGAATGAAATCCCGTGGGCAGCGTCTGTTTCACTCGAGATGAAACATTGAGCGTTCTGACAAAAAAAGGGTCGTAAAAGTTCCATTAATAGGGATGGAAATTCATCACATGTGGCACGCTTAATCGAGGTAACCCATAGGGACGTTACACTGATAGGGCTAATATCCTAGTCCTTGATTCAAAACTGACACCCACCATGAAGTATCTTGTGCTCATCGTCCTGGCATTGATCGCGGCCTTAATACTCAGACGGCTATTGCGAAAAACTTTCCTTAATCGCTTATCGCCCACAGTACAAAACCTCCTGTGGCTGGGTTTGGTGGCTTTTTTATTACTGGTTTTTACAGGACGCCTTGGCGCCATGGTGCCGGTCGTGGGCGCCGTTGTCGGTGCGGTCGTGGCCACCCTGTCGCGATTGATTCCTGTGGTAACGCCTCTGATGGTTCGTTATTTCCCCATGGTGAGACATCTTTTTAATGCCTTTCGTACAGGGT
>CAYFOC010000213.1:0-2083 GCA_964344615.1 uncultured Methylococcus sp. | reverse complement strand
GGGTCACCTCGTGCAGGCGGAGGAAAAGTCGATCGTTCCGTGGTCCAGACCCGTTGCTTGACCATGTATTTTGTCCATGCCACGGGCGACATCGGCGGTATTGTTCGTGTGGGACCTGCGGAAGGCAAGCATCTGGATGCGCTTTCACTGGAAACCCTGTTTGAACTCTATCAATGGGTCGAACAGGAGGACGAGGAATCCCGCGCGGTCTTAGCGGCCTATATGGACCGACGTTTCGGTTCGACCTGGCATCAATATCAAGGGGATGCGGGGAAGTCATCCGTTGCTGGATCACTCTCAGAGATGGAAGCCTATGACATTCTCGGGCTCAATCCTCAGGCGAGTGAAGCCGACATTGTCGAAGCCCATAAACGTTTGATTCAGAGGCTCCATCCTGATCGAGGCGGCTCAGACTATCTGGCCGCCAAGATTAATCAGGCCAAAGAGGTGTTACTCAAAAAGTTTCGTGTTTGATATTACAGTGCGATACTCGGATTTTTGATCCGATCTGGACGAATCATGTCAAAAGCCCTATACGATGTTCCGCCTGCGCTTGCCCGAAGCGCACACATCAACGAGACCACCTATTGGGCTGACTATCTCAGTTCTATCCAAGATCCCGACGCCTTCTGGTCTGAGAAGGCCGAAGAAATGCTGGACTGGTTCAAATCATGGACGACCGTCAGTCGATGTGATTATTCGAATGCTGAAATTCGATGGTTTGAGGGTGGACAGCTGAATGTCAGCTATAACTGTCTCGATCGTCATCTTGAACAGCACAGTGACCAGATTGCGATCCTATGGGAGGGCGATGATCCCAAGGAGAGCCGGAGCTATACCTATGCGGAGCTCTTTCTTGAAGTCTGTCGCTTCTCAAATGTGCTCAAGTCCCAGGGCATCACAAAGGGAGATCGGGTGTGCATCTATATGCCGATGATTCCGGAGGCGACCATAGCGATGCTGGCCTGTACCCGAATTGGAGCGGTTCATTCCGTCGTCTTTGGTGGTTTTTCAGCTGAAGCGCTACGGGACCGGGTTATTGATTCGGGCTCCAAAGTCGTCATCTGTGCCGATGAAACGGTCCGTGGCGGTCGTCATATTCCCCTCAAGTCCAGCGTGGATGAAGCGATACAACACTGCCCTGAGGTGTCCTCGGTGATTGTTGTTCGTCATACGGCATCACCCGTAGCCTGGTATGCAAAAGATCTCTGGTATCACGAACTCATGGCGGATGCGGCCGATGAGTGCGTACCCGAACCCATGGATGCCGAAGACCCGCTCTTCATCTTGTATACGTCAGGTTCGACCGGTAAACCGAAAGGTCTTCTTCATACCACGGGCGGATATTTACTCTATGCCGCGCTCACGCACCGTCTGGTGTTTGACTATCGGCCCGGTGAGATTTATTGGTGTACGGCCGATGTCGGGTGGATTACCGGTCACAGCTATTGTGTCTATGGCCCGCTGGCCAATCGAGCGACTACGCTGCTGTTTGAAGGCATTCCGTCCTATCCACAACCCGACCGATTCTGGCAGATTATCGATAAACACAAGGTCAATATTTTTTATACCGCACCTACGGCCATCCGAAGTCTCATGGCGGTGGGGAATGAATGGCTCTTGTCGACCCATCGATCCAGTCTGAGAATTCTGGGATCGGTGGGCGAACCCATCAACCCGGAAGCCTGGTGCTGGTATCACGATGAAGTGGGAAAGAAGGCCTGTCCCGTGGTGGATACCTGGTGGCAGACCGAAACGGGCGGTATTTTGATTACGCCCCTGCCCGGTGCGACGGCGCTTAAACCGGGATCTGCAACCCGACCCTTCTTTGGGATCACACCTGCGATCTTATCGAACGAAGGTGAAGTCATGGAGGGTGTTGCGGAGGGCGTGCTGGTCATCAAGCACTCATGGCCCGGTCAGGCCCGAACCATTTATGGCGATCATGAACGGTTCAAGGAGACCTATTTTTCGAGTTACCCCGGGTATTATTTTACCGGCGATGGGGCGAGGCGCGATGAGGATGGTTATTACTGGATTACGGGGCGCGTGGATGATGTGCTCAACGTTTCGGGACATCGAC
>CAYFOC010000212.1:0-2949 GCA_964344615.1 uncultured Methylococcus sp. | reverse complement strand
GTGTTTGTTCCGATCATTCAAAAGCAGTTTCCTGAAATTCTGGATTTCTACCTGCCGCCCGAGGGCTGTTCCTACCGGCTGGCGGTGGTTCGCATGAAAAAGCAGTACCCGGGACACGCCAAGCGCATCATGGTGGGCGTCTGGGGATTCCTTCGCCAGTTCATGTACACCAAGTTCGTGATCGTGGTCGATGAAGATGTCGATGCCCGCAACTGGCAGGATGTGATCTGGGCCATCACGACACGGATGGATCCGACCCGGGACATCACCCTGATCGACAATACGCCCATCGACTATCTCGATTTTGCATCGCCCGTGTCAGGCTTGGGTTCCAAGGCCGGTTTTGATGCGACCAACAAGTGGCCTGGAGAGACGGATCGGGAATGGGGCCTCCCGATCGTGATGGATGCAAGCGTTCGTCAGAAGATCGATGGGATCTGGGATGAACTTGGGATCAGCTGACGTCATGAGCCGACTGATGCGGGCCATGGCCCTGGCGGTCGGACTGGCGTTTTCAGGGTGGGTCATCGCCGCCACACTTCCTCTGGCGGCGTCGGTCAGTGAATTGCACAAGCACCTTGAGGCGATGGAAGCCAGCCTGGGGTCAGGTCGTCTGAGTGATGTCGACCTTTTGAACCTTCGGGAGGAGGCGCAGAGCCTGCGTGAAGCGCTTCTGGCGCTTAAGAACGATGCCGACAAAAAGGCAGGGATGGTCCGGGAAGACCTTGAGGCCCTGGGATCGCCTCCTGCCGCCGGGCAACCTCCAGAAGCCCCGGGACTTAAAAGTCGACGACAAAAGCTGGTCGCGGAAGCCGCGATGGCAGAATCCGGGAGCAAGGAAGCCGAATTGATTCGGGCCCGACTGGATCGGGTCATCAACGACATCAAGATCCAACGGCGGGAACGCTTTACCGATGAAATTCTGACGCGATCCTTTACGCCCCTGAATCTTGGACTTTGGGCCAAGACGGCGCCGGATTGGGTGGCGCTGGCTCAGGAAAGTCTGGATCAGGCCACAGATGCTCTGAAGGGTCTTTCACTTTTCTCCGCCGGGCTGATTCTTGGCGCCCTTGGAGCGATAGGGGCGTTACGGCTTGCGCTTCGAAGGGCCTTACAACGCTCATTTCGCCAACGCAATCTGTCGGAGATCGGGCTTCCGGAAGCCCTCAAGGATTTTTTTCTGGATGCCGTGACGGTCGCAGGAGTTGTGGCCATCGTCCTGATGGGTGTCTTTTTCGGAGGAGGCGAGGAAACGCCTGGGTGGACCGTCGAGACCTCTGATGCCCTGAGACTTCTTGTTTTCATCGTATTGACGCAGCGCTTCTTCGTTCGGGTTCTGGATCCGCGTGCCGAACTGATGGACTTGTCGGCGGATCGGACCTTGAGGCTACAACGCGTGGCGGTTGCCCTGGGGTACGTTTTCGGGCTCGAAATTCTGGTGGATGGTCTGATTGCCCAGCAGGAAGCTCCCCTTGAAGTCAGCGTGACCAACCAGATGTTTTTCAGTCTGATGGCAGCCCTGATCCTTCTCTATCTCAGGAAGGGGCTCAAGACCGTTTTTCTCCAGCGCATGAACACGCTGTTGATTCTGGCGATCGGCGCATCGATCCTCAGCGGCTATGTGGCCCTTGGTCGGCTCTTGGCGACCCGCGGCGTTTTGACGATCGCGCTTTTGGTCGGAGCCCGGATCCTGCTGAGCTTGATCGAAACCCTCAGCCGCATGTGGGTGAGGTCGCGGCCTTTTCCGACGGCCGCCGTCCTTGCCGGGGGCCGTGGACGTGAAAAGGCCATCGAGAGCCAGATCTTCTGGGTCGAGAGTACGCTCAAAGCCGTCTTACTCACGATGGCGGGATTGGGGTTTTTGTTTCTCTGGGCGCTGGACAGGAAGGATCTTCTCAACCGTCTGATGGAATCCTTTGAGGAATTGCGCCTAGGCGGACTTACGTTCTCCCCATCGGCGATTCTGACAGGACTCCTGCTCTTTGCGATGGCCACGATCCTGATCCATCGCGTCCAGCGGCTTCTCGATGAGAAGGTGTTCCCGCAAACCCGTCTGGATTCCGGAGTCCGCCATTCGATCCGGGCAGGCGTTGGCTATCTCGGGTTCATGCTTGCCGGCATGCTCTCCATTTCCGTCATGGGGGTCAGTCTTCAGAATGTCGCGATGATTGCCGGTGCGCTGTCGGTTGGCATCGGCTTCGGGCTTCAGAACATCGTCAATAACTTCGTTTCAGGGCTGATCCTCCTGGTGGAAAGGCCCATCAAGGCGGGGGACTGGGTGGTGGTCGGAGAGCATCAGGGCCTGGTACAAAAAATCAGCGTTCGGGCAACGCAGATCACGACGCTCGATCACACGACCGTGTATATCCCAAATTCCAGCCTGATTTCGGGTGCGGTTCAGAACAAGACGCACCCGGATCGAATGGGACGGGTGGTTTTGCCGCTGAGCATCGATCTTGATCAGAATCCGAAGGCCCTTGAAGACTTGCTTTTAAAACGGGTCGAATCGCTGACGGAGGTGCGGAAATCGCCTGCGCCGGAGGTCTTGATTACGGGGGTTACCGATACCCAGATCAACCTGGAGTTCGTGGCCTTTGTTCAGGATGTGGGGCAGATCGCAAAGGTTCGGAGCGATCTCCATGAGGCGTTCCTCGACGTCTTCAAGGAAAACGACATACGCCGAAAGCCTTCAAAACCCCAGGAAATGAATGTTCGTTTGATGGATCAGGGGCCTTTCGTAACAGACCCCTGAACGTGAGGAGGCTCTGAGCGTCAGGGCGTCCAGGTCGCCGGACGATTTTTGAGATCGTCCGTCAGATGGGGCTTGATCAATTCCAGCATCGGGGCGTGAAGCTTGGGATTCGCACAGACGATGCAGCCGGTTTCAAAATGCCGTGCACCACCTTCAAGATCCGTTACGATCCCGCCTGCTTCCTGAACCAGCAGCAC
>CAYFOC010000211.1:0-2951 GCA_964344615.1 uncultured Methylococcus sp. | reverse complement strand
GCCTCCAGATTGACGGCCGTGGCCTCCGCCAGAAGCGTCCCACAGACCACGCCATGCCCGATCGGAAAGAAGGATCCTAAGGGCTGCGCAAGGCCATGCACGGATCCAAGGCCCGCCTGTGCGAGACAAATCCCCGACTGAAGCGCGGCATATGCCATGGCGCTCCGCCCATCGGCTTCCTCTACCCCGTGGTACCACTGCCGAAGCCCCTTTGAGGCCAGGGCAATACCGCTCAAGGCCAGGGCATCGGTCATGGGATTGGCACGCAGAGAAACAAAGGCTTCGATCAATTGCGTCAACGCATCCATGCCATTGGCGGCCACCAGAGGCTTGGGACAGGTCCTCAGAAGATCGGGATCAATGAGGGCATAGCGGGCCATCAGGGCATCGTCCCGGAAGGACTTCTTGAATCCATTAGCCCCGTGCCGGGACAGCACGGCGTTTCGGGTCGCTTCAGACCCTGTGCCCGCCGTGGTCGGAACGGCAATGAAAGGCGTTGCAGGTCCCTCATAGGGAAGTTCGGGACCTACCCCTTCCAGATGATCCATGACGCTGTTTTGAGGTTTCAGAAGACCTGCAATCGCCTTGGCCGCATCGAGAACGCTACCCCCCCCGATACCGATCACCAGATCAATCGATTGCGCCTTCAATGCAGCCACGATGCCATCAATGGCATCCGGACTCGGTTCCCCGGTGATCGACACCCGCTCCACGGAAAAACCATTTGCAGCGAGTTCTGCGTCCAGCCAGAGCCCGGATTCAGAATGACTGAACGATTGGTGACCTGTCACCAGAAGAAGATGACTACCAAACCCTCTTGCTAGGGATGGAAGTTCCTTGAGACGACCTGATCCAAAGAGAATCTTGGGAACGGATCCAATGGCAAAGGGCGAAATCATCGGGGTAGCAACCCGCGTAGTGGCACCCCTTTTCGGGGTTTCGCCATCATGTCGGCCACGGTATCCCGCCAACGAAGGTAATGTTCGGTGGTCTTGTGCGCCAACGCGTCAGACTCACTTTGATAGACCTCATACAGCATGAAGTGCGTGTGGTCTTCGGGATCCTGCAGAACATCGAATCGAAGGTTTCCGGATTCCTTCACGGATCCTTCATGATTGAGCGTCGTTGCTTCAATGAAAGCTTCAAGACACTCAGGTAAGACATAGACATGGACCAGCGTAACGTTCACAACAATGACCTCGACGGATGAATCCAAAAGCCCACCGCATCAGGCAGGGGTCTATTGATATTCTAGGGGAATTCAAAAGATTTTCTTTCTGTCATACGGCCCTCCCATCAGTCTTCCGACAGGTTAGAATCCCATCGCCCAAAATGGTCATGGATTCGTCATGTCAAAGGAAGTTCTGGTACTCAATACAAATCCCCTGCTGAACCTGGTTCACAAAGGATCGATTGATCTCGGAGTCATCAATCGGGTGCCTGGATTTGACATGCATGCCGAGGGTAAAGGGGTCAATGTGGCCCGCATCCTCTCGAGACTAGGTCAACCCGTGACGGTCACGGGCTTTGCAGGCGGCCACAGCGGCGCCTGGCTCAAGGATCTGGTGAAAGAGGAAGGGATTCGGGAGGCCTTTGTTGAAACCAAGGCCCCGATGCGGGTCGGTTTCATGGCTTCACCCAGCGAATTGGCCCATCCCACGACTTTGCTGCCTTCAGGCTTTCCGGTCACTGAAGCCGAGTGCGATGAACTCTTCCATCAGGTTGAGCGGTTGCTGACGCCGAAGGTCGGTCTTCTTATCATCAGTGGATCCGTTCCTGATCCGGTGGTGGCCCCGCTTTACCCAAGACTTCTCGATCTCGCCTTCCAGAAAGGCATTCCCTCCTGGCTGGATGCGCATGGGGACGGGCTCCTCAAGGGACTTTCCTCCAAGACACCGCCGGTTCTTGCCAAACCGAACCGGGAAGAATTTCTGCAGTCTAACGAATGGAAGCGAGTGCCAGAACTTCACATCACCGATGGGGAAAATCCGATTGAAATCCTTTTGGCGGGGTTTCCGGCCTTCAAGGTGACGCCTCCGAGGATTCAGCAGGTGAATCCTGTGGGGTGCGGCGACTGTTATCTCGCAGGCTTGGCCTATGGGGTCATGCAGGGCTGGGAACTTGAACGACGAATCCGATTTGCAGCGGCTTCGGGAACGGCCAATGCGGCGAGGCAGGATGTAGCCCGCATTAGCCCTCCTGAAATCCTCCACTACCTTGACGGCGTTGTTTTAGAACGCCTCTGAACCAGGAAAGACCATGGAATCTTCGCCCGAAGCCGTTATTTTTCAGTTGATCTACGAGAGTCGGGCGAGTCGAGACTTTTCAGAATCAGAGATTGAAGCGCTGCTTGCCGCATCGAGAAGTGCCAACGAACGCCGCGGCATTACCGGTATCCTGCTTTACCGTCACGGGCTGTTTACGCAGGTATTGGAAGGGCCTGAGATTGAAATCAGGTCGCTCTTGGAAAAGATATCTCGTGATCCTCGTCACACGGGTCTTGCCATCCGTCTGGAGCAGCAAATCCCCATCCGCAGTTTTCCGAACTGGTCGATGGCGTATTCCAGAAAAGAGTTGTCCGACTACCTGAAGCGTTAAGCGTCTTCGTTGCTCAAAGACGCCCCAAGGCTAACCTCCCTCCTCTGCATCGATCCCCAACTTTCTGACCCTTGGAATCATCAACCGCACGAGTTTTCGGTTTCGTATCCATACCCCCCCTCTGAAGGCGAACAACACCATCAGCAGAAGCCCATAAAGCAAGGGATCTGCAAGGTTGCCCTTTAGCTGCATCACATAGTGGAGAATGACGGCAAGACTTCCGACATAGATCCACCGGTGCAAGCGTTTCCAGTTTTTGCCCAAAAGCTTTTTGCCTGCCTTCGGAGACGTGATGGCCAAAAGGATCAAGATGACAAAGGCAAAAATACCGGGCCACAGATAGGGAGTCTCAA
>CAYFOC010000210.1:0-2958 GCA_964344615.1 uncultured Methylococcus sp. | reverse complement strand
AGATGCACAGGCATATGGGGCGCATTCGCGATCAAGGCCCCACTCTGGTCGAAGATCGCACAGGAAAAATCAAGCCGCTCCTTGATGTTGACGGAACTTGCCGTTTTCTGGAGTTGAACGCCCATCTCTTCCGCGATGTGCATGAAGAGATTATTGAAGACCTCCAGCCGGATGGGATCGATCGCATCAAGCCGCTCCTGAACCAGCGTAACCGGATCACGCCGACTCAGTAACAAATTACCAAGATCATCGCAGCAGGCATTCCAGCCCGGCTCTAAAACCGTGGTCGTATGCACTTCAACAAGGATTGCTGGTCCTTGAACCCACCGTCCGGGCGTGAGGGCTTCGCGCCGAATGCACTCCGCTTCATGCCAGCGTCCCTTGGAAAAAAACGAGGCAGGAGCGAACCTTTCCGGGGAAGAGAACAAGGGATCAGCCAATCCCCGGATCTCGGGCAAGGATTCGCGATGCCGCACTTCAACCGTCAGACTTCCAACGATCAGAGGGATCCCTTCGGGGAGGTAGGCATTCCTTTGCATGAAAAGAGATTGGAAGGCGGCGACCACCTCTTGATACGTGCCATTCGGAATCGGGGTTCCGTGATCAGAACCCTGATACCGCAGGTGGATCCAGGCCTCAACATCCATCTCGCTGTCTGCGCCGATTTGATTCTGAAGCGCCGTGCGCGCATTGCGCGAAAGCGTTGCGATACGCCCCTGAACTTCTGACATGCTTTCCAGGGTCAATGGACACTCCAGAGTCTCCGTCCGGATGACGGTCTGATCAGCGAGTCCGATGCCAAAAGCAGAAAGAACCCCTGAAAAGGGATGGAGCAGCACGGTCTCAATTCCGAGAGCCTCGGCCACCAGACAGGCATGTTGCCCCCCGGCCCCGCCAAAGCATTGCAGAACGTAATTCTTGGGTTCATGCCCTTCACCAATCGAGATTTTCCGAATGGCGTTGGCCATCTGTTGAACGGCAAGATCAATGAATCCTTCAGCCACCGCCTCGGGGGTTCGTCCCATAGCGATCGCCCACCGCTTGAACTCGGCGCTGACACTGGCCTCATCGAGCGGCTCATTGCCCTCGGCACCAAATACGGCTGGAAAATGGGAGGGCTGAATTTTTCCGAGCATCAGGTTGGCATCGGTCACCGTCAGCGGCCCCCCGTTCCGGTAGGATTTGGGTCCTGGGCATGCACCCGCACTTTCAGGGCCTACACGGCAACGGGCACCGTCAAACTTCAAAATCGACCCACCGCCAGCCGCGATGGTGTGAATGCTCAGCATGGGCGTCCGCATCCTGACGCCGGCTACCAGGGTTTCTTCATTTCTCTCGAAATGTCCTGCGTAGTGGGATACATCCGTCGACGTGCCCCCCATGTCAAACCCGATGACCTTGGTAAACCCGGCCTCCTCTGCCGTTCTTGCCATTCCGACGATGCCACCGGCGGGTCCGGAGAGGATCGCATCTCGCCCCATGAAATGATCAGCATGGACGAGACCACCGGATGACTGCATGAACAAGAGCTCGACGCCCGGCATCCGGGCAGCGAGTTTGTCGACGTAACGACGAAGTACGGGTGAAAGATACGCATCCACCAAGGTCGTATCCCCTCGTGAAACGATCTTGATGAGCGGACTGACCTGATGGGAAACCGAAATCTGAGTGAAACCCACCTTCTGCGCGATCTCTGCGGCCACCTGTTCGTGGACGGGATGACGGTAGGCGTGAAGAAAGACAATGGCAACCGCTCGAAGTCCCTCGCGGTAAGCCTCCACCAGATCTCGTTCAAGTCGAACCTGATCCATAGGCTTTAGAACGCTGCCATCAACGCCCAGACGTTCATCAGCTTCGACGACACGCATATAGAGCTGATCTGGAAGAACAATTCGACGATCAAAGAGCCGTGGTCGGTTCTGATTGGCAATCCGGAGCACATCGCGAAACCCCGAGGTCGTCACCAGAAGCGTAGGCTCCCCCTTTCGCTCAAGGAGCGCATTCGTCGCAACCGTCGTCCCCATTCTCACGGTGGACACTCGATCCGGGCCGATCACTTCGGCTGGATCCAGCCCCAAAACTCGCCGGATCCCCTCGATGACCGCATCTTCGTAGTGTGACGGGTTCTCAGAAAGCAGCTTGTGCGCCTGAAGCTTTCCCGAAGGATCGCAGGCGATGAGATCAGTGAAGGTTCCTCCCCGATCAATCCAGAATTTCCAACGCGGGTCCGACATGATGGAATCCGTACTCTAATGGGATGATAGAAATCCTGATTAAAGATCGAGCGACTGGAGCGGGAGCGAACCGACTATTGGCTCAGACAGGCGGACCCTGACCGATAGTATCCCGAGGGGCAAGAACCTCCCTCGCTGAAAAAGGCATTGCAGCTTCGATCGCTGGAAGCAAGGCAGGCCGCACCGGAACGGTAATATCCTGAAGGACAACTGCCATTCGAACTCGCAAAACCATAGTGGGAAGACCCTCCCGAAGGCACGCAGCCACTTCCGGACCGGTAGTAGCCCGAGGGGCAACTTCCTGTTGGAAGTGCAAAGGTCCGTGCATGAGGCGCTTCTTCGCGACAGGCCCAGGAGGAGAGAGACACCACGGTCCCTGCGATCAGAACCAGGAGCTTGATCCATCCTGTCGTCATTTTGAAGTTTCCTTCGTTAAATTCGGGGTCGGCTTAATATGCAACGCAGCCAGTCGGACCGAGACCTTTGGAACGGTGAGCATGGTACTCATAACGGCCATCAGCAAGAGGGCCGTAAAGGTATCCGCTGCAATGATCCGATGATCCAGAAGGATGTTTGCAAAGATAATCATGATGAGGGCCTTGGTCTGGAGCAACCAGCCAATGAGTCCGGCTTCTCCCTTTCGCCACCCCAGAATTTTTCCGGCGAGCGAAACCCCCAAGAACTTGCCGCCAATGGCCGCCAACAAGAGGAGAAAGGCAACACC
>CAYFOC010000209.1:0-2961 GCA_964344615.1 uncultured Methylococcus sp. | reverse complement strand
CTCGATGATCCGAGCCCTGAAAACGTCAGATCATTTTTCCTGATCCAAAGAGCGCTCCTTGACAAGGCCGAGACCTTTGCAGAGACCGCTCGAGACGTGGTCCTCTCGGATCCCCTCCTTGATGAACGCCCATCCCGGGGTCCTTCCCTGAGTCTGGGTGAGAGTGCCGGTGAAACCGAGCGATTGAAGCGCCTAAAAGACCTCAAGGCTCTCGCAGGACAGGTGGGACTCCTTTTCGTGTATCGATCGGACTGCCGCTATTGCCATGCCATGGCCCCCCTCCTTGATGCCCTCTCTAAGAGAACGGGACTGCATCTTATTGCGCTGAGCCTTGATGGTGCGCCCCTTCAGGGACTTTCAACAGCGATTCATCGGGCGGCACCGGATATGGCCGAACGCCTCCGGGTGACCGTCACTCCGATGCTCTATCTCATGAAGCCTCCTCATGGGCTTGAAACGGTACTTGAAGGCGCCGCCTCTGAAATCGAACTGGAAGAACGCATTCTGGCGGCAGGCCGACGCCTGGGGCTTCTTGATGCAGGGTCCGATGGGAGTCATAGGGATCAAAACGCCCGTCCCAAGGATCATCCAAAGATCCGGCAACGGGTGCTTGAGGACCTTGAGGCCAGGCCATGAGATCCATCATGACGTCCCTTCTTGTCATCCTCATGATCGCTCCCATCAAGGGCAGCGCCAACGTCGATCAGGCACTCGACCACATGTTCGAGGGGATGAGCAACTCAACGTCTCCATCCGCGCAGTGGCTTCAGCGTCGTGGCGTTCTCTCCGGCGGGAGTCTGGTATTGCGCAACCGCATCATCCAGTCACAGCCCTTGAGCCTGACCCCGCCTTCCTTTTCAGGGGGATGCGGCGGCATTGATCTTTACGGGGGATCCTTTTCCTTCATCAACGGCCGACAGTTCACCGCGCTCCTTCGAAGCATTGCGGCCAATGCAGGAGGCTACGCCTTTCAACTGGGGATCAATGCGATGTGCCCCGACTGCGGAAGCCTCATGAGCGATCTTCAAAAAAAGGTTCAGACCCTGAATCAGCACTTTGCAAACAGTTGCCAATTGGCGCAGGGCATCGTCAACGACGGTGTTGCGGCCGTGAATGCGCAGCAGCAAGCCAGAATGTCGCAGATTTCCCTGGCCAGAGGCGTTGGGGATGTCTTTGAAACCTGGACCCAGGCCGGGGGCGACCCTGTTGCCAACGCCCAGCAGGCGGATCCCGGGGCCTTTAAAAAGAAGGTCACAGGAAATCTGGCCTGGCGCGCCCTCCATCAGACGCAGACGATTCCGAATGAAACCTTATTCGATGATGCACTGATGGAAGCCATCATGAGCATCACCGGGAGCCTGATCATTCAGGAACCCATTCCTACAGCGGGGAGTAATGCTGCCACAACGCCGATCCATGTCCTGCCCCCGATTCTGGGCATCCGGGAATTCATCAATGGCTCAGCCTCGCCCCTGGAAGGCGATTCACCTGCACAGATCTATCAATGTGATCAGAAGGATCCCGATGGCTGTCTACATCCCATAAAGGTTCCCTTTAGTTCAAAAGGATTCAAGGCAAGGATCGAAGCCTTGCTGGGTGGCCCTGATGGGACAACGGGAATCGTCATGAAGTTTTCAACGGGTCAGGGACAGTTCAGCGCCGAGGAATCAGGCTTCATGGAAAGAGCGCCAAAGGCCATCGGGGCCCTGGTACGGAATCTGGCCCGGGCCGATCCCGCGCTTGCCCGACATTTCGTCGATGAAGCCAGTCCCATACTGGCCGTCGAACTTGCAGGGGAACTGGTCGAAGGTCTCGCGCTGACTGCCCGAAATGCGAGCCGTCTCGAAGATCATCCCTATCAGACCGAGATGGCCAAATCCATGGATCTTGCTCTGGATGACATCCGACGTGAACGGGATCTTCTCGACCGGCGATACGGGACGATCGATGACCTCGTTCGCCACTACGAAAGTCTCATGCAAAGCGGTAAGGCTCGCGATTATGGCGTCGGCGCGAGGCTTTCAGGCGGTTCAAGACAAAATCATTTGCCATGAATCTCACCATCCACTCGATCGGCGATGTCGCTTTTCTAAGCCAGGTGCTCAATGGCATAGCCATGCTCGGTGGAACACAGGATCTTCGTGCCGCAGCAGGATTAGGGGCCCTCGTCGGCGTCCTGTTTCAGGCGCTCCGAGGACTTCTTGATCCCGAGCGAATGGGACTTCGTCCAGGCGAATTCCTCGCCTCCTGCCTTCTGTGGATGGCCTTGTTCCAACCCACCACCACCGTGTCCATTGAAGATGCCTATTCTCAGGAGGTCAAGGTCATAGCGCATGTGCCTTTGGGTCCTGCGGTCGCAGGCAGTCTCATTTCAAGCCTTGGGTATGGGCTGACGGTCCTCTTTGAGACCGCCTTTTCGGTTCCTTCCATGACCCATCAGGGGTATGCAGGGACTCTTGAAACCCTGACCGCGGTTCGGCGCAATCTCCTCTCAAGGCTTTCCATTGGCAAGGCGCTGGATCCGACGCCCACACAGGATGTCAGTCTCACGGTCAGCCAATACGTTCGGGACTGTACCTTGACGGGCGTAGATCTCGGGCTGATTTCAATCGGTACCCTGCTCAACACCGGGGATCTACCCGGTGCATTCCGGTTTGATTCTGACATTTATGTGACGGAAGTCCGCGATGGATCGACGCCCTTGCTTGCGACCTGTACCGAGGCCTGGCCCAGGCTCATGCAGCAGGTACAAGGCGATGCGCTTTCTCGCCTGACCCGACAGCTGGGGCAGTTCATGAAACAGGATGCCGGCGATCCCACCCAAATCATCCAGTCTTCCCTTGATGCCCTGACCCAGGGGCAAGTGGCTGCGAGTCACTACATTCTGGCAGCAGCTGTAGTTCCGATGTTCGAACAGGGCGTGATCGGCCGCCATCAGGACAGCCTGAAAGCCACGGAAGC
>CAYFOC010000208.1:0-2985 GCA_964344615.1 uncultured Methylococcus sp. | reverse complement strand
TGCTCTCTGATCGGTTTACCGATGCCAGCTACGCTTATCAGGGGGGCGGTAGAGGTATTTCTGTTGAAAGAATCGCATCGCTCGAAACCTGGATTCAGGGGGCTCTGCGGCCTGACTTGACGCTGTTACTCGATACGCCGATCTCGATTGGAATGGCCCGCGCCCGTGCCAGAGGTCCTCAGGACAGATTCGAGGCCGAAACGGACGGGTTTTTTGAGCGTGTGCGTTCAGCCTATCTTCAGCGTCTCGAGGGAGAGCCTGAACGTATCAGACGCATTGATGCCTCTGTCGAATTGGTCAATGTGCAGTCGCAAATCGCCACGGAATTAGACCGGCTATTTCAATGACGTTAGACTCCAGTCTTCTCGTATCAAGCTTGCCCCAA
This sequence comes from uncultured Methylococcus sp., assembly GCA_964344615.1. Taxonomy (GTDB): domain Bacteria; phylum Pseudomonadota; class Gammaproteobacteria; order Methylococcales; family Methylococcaceae; genus UBA6136. The sequence goes on along the minus strand of CAYFOC010000208.1, from coordinate 2,600 downwards.
TGGCTGGCCTTGCCATTCCGAAATCTGACGGATGCGGTCTCTCAGGATCGCGTTGCCCATGCCTTGCTGATTCGAGGGCCCCGTGGAATAGGCAAAACGGAACTGGCCCTGGCTTATGCCCACGGGCTACTGTGCCAGAATCCCATCGAAGGGCTGGCGTGTGGTCACTGCTCATCGTGCCATTTGGTTGCCGCTGGAACGCATCCTGATTTCTGCCTTGTTCAGCCAGAAGAGACCGGCAAGGCCATCAAGGTTGATGTCGTTCGTCAGTTGACGCAAATGATTGCCTTGACCCCGCAATATGGCGGTTATCGGCTCGTCGTTCTCGATCAGGCAGACGCGCTGAATACCAATGCGGCCAATGCGTTGCTTAAATCTCTGGAAGAGCCACCGGAAGGGACGATCTTTATTCTGGTTACGAGTCGTCCTCAGGCGCTGCCCGCAACGATTCGGAGTCGTTGTCGCACACTCGCCATACCTCCCATTCGCACAGACATCGCCCTTGAGTGGTTGAAGGAAAGAAGTCGTGAAGCCCGTGTAGAAAATCTTTTGTCGACGGCGTTCGGGTCACCACTAGCTGCCTTGGCGCTTGAGGGTTCAGAGACCCTTGGGCAACGACTTGATCGATTCGAAGAGTTGTTGGCTGTTTTCTATGGGGCAAAAGATCCCCTGGTGATCGCTGCGGACTGGTCAACGCGTGTCGGGGATATCGATCTGGCATGGATCGCCTCCTGGTTTGCCGATGCTGTTCGGCTGGGTATGTCAGAGGGTCAAGCCGACATCAGAAATATGGACCTTGGTGACCGACTCAGGCAGTTGGCTTCACGTGTACCCGTCAAGTTTCTGATTGAAAGCTACGATCGGATTTTGGCCTGCCAAGTGGCGATTCGAGGTCCTGCCAATCGGCAACTCGTTTTTGAAGAGTTTCTGATTCGCTGGGCGGACGGGGGCGCCCGCCCAGCCTGAAGCCGAGCTGTGGTCCCGCTTATTTCACCCGCATCCCGGGTTCGGCGCCTTCGTCGGGGGAGAGAATGAAGGGACCGCCGCGGCTATCACTTGCCGCGAGAACCATGCCTTCAGATAGGCCGAACTTCATTTTGCGTGGTGCGAGGTTGGCGACCATCACAGTCAATTGGCCCTTCAGAGTCTGAGGGTCATAGGCTGACTTGATTCCAGCGAACACCGTACGCGTTTCGGATCCGATATCCAAGGTCAACTTCAGAAGCTTTGCCGCGCCTTCAACGTGTTCGGCATCAACGATCCGGGCAATTCGGAGATCAATTTTTGCAAAGTCATCAATGCTGATCGTGTCAGCCACGGCTTCAATGGCATCGTTTGCAGGCGGAGCAGAAGTTTCAGATGCTGCACTGCTGAGTGTCTGACGGCTGCTCTCCACTAATTGATCGATCTGTGCAGGATCGACGCGTGTCATTAGATGCTGGTAAGGCTCGATTCTTGCCGGAGGTGACGTGAGGTCGCTCCAGAGGAAGTTTCGATCCATTGCGAAGAATTCCCGCGCCACGCGTTGCGTGAGGTTGGGAAGAAGAGGGGAAAGCAGGATCGATAGTGCGTGGAAGCCCTGAAGACTGCGAGTACAGATTCGGAGTAGATCCGTTCGACGGCCCTCTTCCTTGGCGACTTTCCAAGGCTCCTGGTCATTCACGTATTCATTGATGCCGTCTGCGATTCGCATGATTTCGCGGGTTGCCCTGGCGTAATCACGGTTTTCGTAGGCCTGCGCAATGTGCTCGGCGCTTGCCGACAGATCATTGAGAATGGTCTGGCCCTCTTCGCTCTTCCAGAATCCTGCGTCCAACTGGCCATCCAGTTGCTTGGTGACGAAGCCCGCGGTCCGGCTGGCGATATTGACGTATTTTCCGACAAGGTCTGAATTTACGCGAAGCGCAAAGTCCTCGAGATTGAGGTCGATGTCTTCAAGAGAGCCATTGAGTTTGCAGCCATAGTAGTAACGGAGCCATTCGGGATTCAGACCTTGCGTGAGGTAAGTTTCCGCAGTGATGAATGTGCCGCGCGACTTCGACATCTTTTCGCCGTTTACGGTGAGAAAGCCGTGAGCGAAGATTTTGGTCGGTGTTCGAAATTCGGCATGTTCCAGCATCGCTGGCCAGAACAGTGCATGGAAGTAGAGGATGTCTTTCCCGATGAAGTGGTACAACTCGGCATCCGAATCAGCTTTCCAGTAGGCATCGAAATCCAGCCCTATGCGGTTGCTGAGATTTTGGAAACTTCCCATGTATCCGATGGGGGCATCCAGCCAGACATAGAAGAACTTTCCGGGCGCTTCAGGGATTTCGAAACCAAAATAGGGAGCATCGCGAGAGATGTCCCAGTCGGCAAGGCCCGCTTCGAACCATTCCGCCATCTTGTTGGCGGCTTCATCCTGAAGATGGCCGGCGCGGGTCCACTCCTTCAGAAACGCTTCGCATTGCCCTAACTTGAAGAAGTAATGAACGGATTCCTTGCGAACAGGAGTCGCCCCTGAAACGGCGGAGAAAGGATTAATCAAATCCGTTGGGGCATAGGTGGCGCCGCAGGCTTCACACGAATCACCATACTGGTCCTTGGCATGGCATTTGGGG
>CAYFOC010000207.1:0-2998 GCA_964344615.1 uncultured Methylococcus sp. | reverse complement strand
CCCGAGAACAATTTGAAAAGGCCTATCTCGAATACCATTTGGATAAGTACATGGGGAGCGTCGCACGTCTTTCATCCGCCATCGGACTTGAGCGAACGCATCTCTACCGAAAGCTTAATTCTCTGGGCATCAAGTTCAGAGATAAACGCTAGGGCCTCATTAAATCGAGGCTTCAGGCTCGCTGATCGGAAACTCGATAGCGACCAACGTGATGTCATCCTCAAAGTGACTACTGCCGCGGAAGAACCTAAGACCACTCAATAGATCATTCATCATGGCCTGAGGCTCTAGGTCCCGACGCTGAACAAAAGCGGTAGCAAGACGCCCAGACTCGTAAAACTGACCCGCTTCATTCCGACATTCCGTCGCACCATCGGTATAGAGCAGGATTTTCGAGCCAGGCTCTACAATGAGCCGTTTCTCCTCATAATCGACATGGCTTTGAACACCCAGAACAAGCCCTTCGGCATCCAATTGCCTGCAACCGGATTCGTCGCGCTGAAGGAGCAGGGCCGGAAGATGTCCGGCATTCGAATAGCATAGGCGTCTCGTCTTGAGCTCATAACGCAAATAAAAGACCGTGATAAACCTTTCAGCTCTTGTAAGGTCGTCAAACAGGGCCTCATTGATCACAGAAAGCACTTTTCCTGTACTGGGGGGGTGGAACCGGTAACGCCTCGTTTCGGCTCTGAGAAGGCTACGAATTTCAGAGAGAATCAAGGCCGCACCCACGCTATGTCCCGAGACATCGGCAATGACCACATCGATGAAATCGCCATGAACGATGACATCGTAATAATCTCCACCCACCATTGCAGCGGGGACATTGAGTCCTGCCAACTTGAAATCCTTGAGTTGGATGGCCTCCTCAGGCAAGAGTGACTGTTGAATATTCCGAGCGACCAGGAGTTCCTGACGTTCAGCCTCTGCCTTCCTGCGTTCGGTGATGTCGGTGAGCATGGCAATCGTGTGATGACGATCAGCATGTCCATTAAGCACCGGCGAGAGGGTCAGTTCAGCCCAGAAAGTCTCGCCCGTCTTTCGCCGGCACTCCATCATCAAGGTACAGTCTTCGCCCTGATCCAGCTTTAGGATGAGGCTATGACTGAGATTGGGATCTATTTGACCCGCGCTTATCGCGAGCAGCGTCAATCCCAACAATTCGGAATCGCCGTAACCTAATAGGTGCGCAAGTGCAGGATTGGCATAGGTAATGGGGTAATCCGTTCTGGATGAATCGACGATGGCAATTCCGATACTGGCGGATTCAATGGCTCGATTTCGAATCTGTAATGCATCTTCTGCCAATTTTCGCTCAGTCACATCAAGCTCGAACCCTCGCCATCCGATGGGATGACCGTATTCATCTTGAATGGGTTTGCCTGTCGATTCGGTATAGACGATGTGACCGTCCTTGTGCCGGTATTCCGTCAGAATCCTTCTAAAGGCCCCCTGCTCGCTCTCATCAAAAGGAATACCGTGGGGATCTTTCATGAACTCACGATAATGGTGCCCCATCACGTCCAGAGGATGGTAGCCCAGAATATCTTCAACTGCGGCGCTTGAGTAAGTGTAGAAGCCCTGAGGATTTTGCTCCCACAGCCACGACCCGACCATTTTGGCGGTTTCTTGGAATCGATGTTCACTCTCGGCAAGTGCCCGTTGATCCCTTTTCTGTTGCGTGACATCTGAGCACCGCAAGAGGAAAAAGACCCTCCCGCTTTTCGGTTCATTCATAGGGGTCAGGGTGAGTGCGGCCTCATAAGCTTCTCCATCCTGTCGAACCTCCTTAAGGTCGCCTTGCCAGGACCGACGCCCTTCCAAAGCCACCCAAAAACTCCGGGTGCGGCATAAGACGGGAAATTCGGCCACCAATGACTGTAAAGAAATACCGATGAGCTCCGAGGGCTGCGCGCCGGTGAGCTTGGTGAAACTTTCATTGACGAAAAGGATGCGGCCCTCAATATCGAGGAGCAAAATACCGGCAGGTGTCAGCTGAAGGGCACGTTGCAGCAACAACCCGGTTTGCGGAGCCTCATCATTGAGATGCGTCCCCCTGAAGAGCAATAGATAGCGAGCCTCTGATCCGACAGAGAACGGAAAGAGTTCAATGGTGACTGTTGGGCGCTGGGTGGCCCCACAAATCGAAATCTGAGCCTCATAGGATTGCGGACGGCTCAATGACGCCATGGGGAGTTCAAGATCCGGAAATAGCGTACTTAGCTTCAGAACACGAAGACTGTCCTCCGTGTGCCCGGTGAGTTCTATCACGCCATGATTGTATCGAATGACCGATCCCTCTTGATCCAGCAACAGCGCCGGCTCTTCGAGTGCATCCACCAATTCAGCAAAAAAAGTCATAGACGATGTGTTCCGTTCAACAAGTCGCAACATGGGTGAGTGCGCATTGTGCTTTATTGCCGCTACGGGAACAAATCCCCAAATGCGGAATCTGAGCGTTGCAGTCTTTTATGATATCGAGTATCACCTCAATCTATAGGACGCACCCGCCCCTGATGGGGTCACTAGGATTAATGAAATATGACACCGGATGAAAATCGTCTACTTGAAGCGTTCCTGAATCAACTTAAAGAGATCAAGGGACATCCCAAGGATCCTGAAGCAGAAGAGAGGATTAAAACCGTATCGGTCCAACAGCCTGATGCGTTATATCTTCTTGTTCAAAGAGCATTACTGCAAGATCAGGCGCTTAAAGCCGCGCAACAGGAAATCGAGTCTCTGAAATCCAAATTGGAATCTCAATCGCAGGCTTCATCAACAAGTGGATTTCTCAATAGAGACCCTTGGGGGCAAGCGGCGCCCCGCCAGACCTATACCAGTCCACCGACAGCAGCAGCGGCGTCTTCAGTCGCCCAGACAGGTGGCATGGGCTCATTTTTAGGCCAGGCGGCAACCACGGCTGCCGGGGTAGCTGCAGGCGCCTTCCTCTTTCAAGGCATCGAGAACCTCATGGGACACCACCATTACGGGAGTCCTT
>CAYFOC010000206.1:0-3017 GCA_964344615.1 uncultured Methylococcus sp. | reverse complement strand
CATCCGGCACAAGACCCACCGCATCAGCCTCCTTGAGTGCCGCCACGATAGCCAGCGCTTGCGCTGTTGGCCGCAAATCCTTGACCCACAGAGGTCTGGCCGGCGATTCGGCATACAACCGTGCCAAGCCCTTGGATACATCCGCAAAGTTACCCCACCGTAAGGCAGGATGCCGCGATCCCTGCAGCAACGTCTGGATATCGCTTGCGATCGTCCCTTCCGCCCTCGCCATCGACAGCGAAACCAAGGAGACAAAAAAGACAAAAAAGGTGATTTTGCGCATAGCAACCGGACTCAAGAAACCCTCATCAAGGAAAGAGTATAGCTCCGCCGTCCGTCAGTGACCCGCCTCAATATACCTACTGCTTTACTAGGATATTAAAGAGGACTAAAATGGTCCCCGTTCAACGAGAAAAGAACCCATGCTTCGCATCAGCAAACTCAGCGATTACGCCATCATCATCCTAGGCCACATGGCGAGACATCCCGGCACCACATTCGCCGCCAATGATTTGGCGGACGCAACGGGCGTCTCTAACCCGACCGTCAGCAAGATACTCAAGGCCTTGGTCCGCTCCGGCGTCCTGACGTCCACCCGTGGCGCCAGAGGCGGCTATCATCTGGCCCGCCCCCCGGAACTGACCCCGATTTCCAGCATCATCACCGCGCTAGAAGGGCCCATTGCCTTGACTGAATGCGGTCTTGACCACAGCCATTGCGACCAGTCTCGCTCCTGCAACGTCAGGGCCAACTGGTCCGTTCTTAATCGTGCCATCCAGACGGCTCTTGAAGCAGTCTCACTCGCCGACATGATCCAACCCATGATGCGAGCCCCCGAGGAATTCCGCCTGCCACTGGCAAGCCTTTCCCTGCACACCCGCCGCACCCAGGAGTAAGCCCATGGCCGCAACATCCGACCATATCGACGCACTTATTCAAAAGGAATACGCCCCTGGCTTCGTGACTGATCTCGAAGCGGATACCCTTCCGCCAGGTCTCAACGAGGACGTGATTCGAGCCATCTCGAAGCGAAAGAACGAACCCGCCTTCATGCTGGAGTGGCGCTTGAAGGCCTTCGAACGATGGCAAACGATGAGGGAACCGCATTGGGCTCACCTTAACTACACGCCCATCGACTATCAGTCGATCAGCTACTATTCAGCCCCCAAGGTGAAGGAAGCCCCTAAGAGCATAGAAGAGGTCGACCCCAAGCTCATCGAGACCTACAACAAGCTCGGCATACCGCTCTATGAACAGGAACGATTGGCAGGCGTAGCGGTAGACGCAGTTTTTGACAGCGTATCTGTCGCCACGACGTTCAAGGACAAACTGGCCGCGGCAGGCGTCATCTTCTGCTCCATGTCGGAGGCTCTCCAGCATCACGCGGATCTGGTCCAGAAATATCTGGGTACGGTTGTGCCGGTGAGCGATAACTTCTTCGCCGCGCTCAATTCAGCGGTTTTCTCTGACGGATCTTTCGTATACATCCCCAAGGGCGTTCGATGCCCCATGGAGCTCTCGACCTACTTCCGCATCAACGCAGCCAATACCGGCCAATTTGAACGCACTCTGATCATTGCCGACGAGGGCAGCCACGTCAGCTATCTTGAAGGCTGCACAGCACCCATGCGGGACGAAAATCAGCTGCATGCAGCCGTTGTGGAACTGGTCGCACTCGAAGGTGCAGAGATCAAGTATTCCACCGTTCAGAACTGGTATCCGGGGGACGCCGAAGGGCGCGGAGGCATCTATAACTTCGTGACCAAGCGGGGAGATTGCCGAGGCAACCGTTCAAAGATCTCATGGACGCAGGTCGAAACCGGATCCGCTATTACTTGGAAGTATCCCAGCTGCATTCTGCGTGGCGACGACTCGGTTGGCGAGTTTTATTCGGTGGCTCTTAGCAATCATCGACAACAGGCCGATACGGGCACCAAGATGATTCATATCGGCCGCAACACCAAAAGCACCATTATTTCCAAGGGCATCTCTGCAGGCCGGGCACAAAACAGCTACAGGGGCCAGGTGAAGATTCTCAAGCGAGCCGAGAATGCACGCAATTACACACAGTGTGACTCGCTCCTTATCGGAGATCAGTGCGGCGCCCACACCTTCCCAGTGATTGAGGTCAGAGAGCCAAGCGCCAAGCTGGAACATGAGGCCACCACCGCCAAGATCAGTGAAGACCAGCTTTTTTTCTGCCAGCAGAGAGGCCTCTCGGCAGAAGACGCCGTCTCCATGATCGTGAACGGTTTCTGCAAGGAAGTTTTCAAGGAGTTGCCCATGGAATTTGCCGTGGAAGCTCAGGCCCTTCTCGGAATCAGCCTTGAAGGCAGTGTCGGCTAATACACCGTTCACCTTCACGTACATCTAAAAGTTAAAGCCATGTTAAGCATCCGTAATCTAGAAGCACGCGTTGAAGAGAAAGCCATCCTCAAGGGCCTTAACCTTGAGGTTAAAGCCGGAGAGGTTCATGCCATCATGGGACCGAACGGATCAGGCAAAAGCACCCTGTCTCACGTTCTGGCCGGACGGCCGGGATACGAGGTAACCGGCGGCAGCATTACATTCGAAGACAAGGATCTTCTTGAGCTGAAGCCGGAAGAACGAGCCCGTGAGGGGGTGTTCCTGGCTTTTCAGTACCCCGTCGAAATCCCAGGTGTCAGCAATATTTATCTCCTGAAGGCAGCCTTGAATGCCGTTCGCAGACACCGGGGAGAGCCCGAAGTGGATGCCATGGATTTCCTGCAACTGGTCAAGACACGGATTCGCTCTTTGAATCTGGATGAACAGTTTTTGTATCGCGGGGTGAATGAAGGTTTCTCAGGTGGCGAGAAAAAGCGTAACGAAATCCTGCAGATGGCCATTCTCGAACCCAAGCTCTGCATTCTGGATGAAACAGACTCAGGACTGGATATCGACGCCCTCAAGGTGGTCGCAGATGGCGTCAATGCACTGCGATCCAAAGACCGTGCATTCGTGATGGTGACGCATTACCAGCGACTGCTCGACTACAT
>CAYFOC010000205.1:0-3172 GCA_964344615.1 uncultured Methylococcus sp. | reverse complement strand
TCCTCGTGGGACCGGCATCACGCGTCGTTGAAAAAAATGCGGATCTTTTGTTAACCCCTCAAGGACTCCGGAGGAAGATACCGGAGCTTCTCTGAACGTTGTATGACCACGACACTCCTTTTTACCCTGCTCGCGGGTTTTTTAGGTCCGGTCATCACAGGGGTTGTGCCGAAGCTGCGTCTTTCGCCGATTATCCTGCTGATCGTGCTGGGGATCCTGCTAGGCCCCTCCGGATATAACCTGATTCAACCTCAACCGATATTGAACGCCCTATCCCGCATAGGGCTTGCATTCTTGTTTTTCCAGGTGGGGCTTGAAGTGAATTTCGTGGGCATCAAGGGACGCCCGTTGCTCTGGGGAATCAAGGGGTGGCTGCTCTCATTGGGGATCGCGTACGGACTGTGTTCCGCATTGGCGCATGCCGGACTAATCAAGAGCCCCCTGCTCGTCATGGCTGCTCTGGCCACCAGTAGTCTCGGTAGCATTCTTCCCATTCTCAAGGGAGCGGGACTTGATCGCACGCGGTTCGGAACGTATGTGATTGCCGCCGCGACCGTGGGCGAGTTTGCACCGCTTCTCCTCATCACGGAGTTACTTCCCGAGCACCGACTCGATGGCTCCATTTCTCACAACCATGCCTTTCTCCTGGTGCTCGTAGCAACGCTATCTCTGGGGATTGGCTTCGTTGCACGACTAAGGCCCCCACAGTTTCTGCAAAAGATCATGCAGAGTTTTCACGCCAGTGATGAAGTCCCTGTAAGGCTATCGATCTTGATTCTGAGTGCATTGACGCTATTGACCAGCGACCTGGGCTTCGAATCGATCATCGGATCACTGACAGCAGGTCTTCTGGTTCGCATGGGTGTCGGGAAAGAGCATCGGCAACAAGTCATTGGCAAGTTGGAGACCATTGCCTATGGGGTCTTCATCCCGATTTTCTTTGTTCACGTCGGCGTAATGTTTGATCTGGAAGCGCTGCTTTCCTCGACAGCCGCCATGACCAAAGTCCCATTGTTCCTGATCATGCTTCTGCTGATTCGTGGACTTCCCGTCTACTTGTTAAGGGAAGGCATCCCACGCTCCACTCTCCTTCCCATCGCCCTGATGTCATCGACAACGCTAACTCTGGTCATTGCCGTGAGTCATATTGGTTTATCGACACATCAACTGGAAAGGGACACCGCTATCGCCCTAATTAGCGCTGCGATGTTGGGGAAGATACTTTTTCCATCCCTGGCTCTCTTTATTAAGTCGGGCCGAAGAGGGCGGATGGAACAGGATCACGGCTAGATGGTAAGTTGCTCTTCCCATAATCTGCCCAAAGCCTTATGGCTTGGGCAGATGATTAGAGACGTCAGAAAAGTCTAGCGATTGCGCAATCGATCGCAGGCAATCTCGAGATATGCACCTTCCGTTGAATTTGGATCCGTTGCGACCCAGACCGCCTTGGGAATCACGATGTTCTTGATCTGATCTCCCTGTCCCATAGGCTGGGAATAAAAGGCCATATCAATGATGTGGTGCTTGTGATTCTTGCAGTTGAACTCGAACAAGGTTTTTGCCGAGAGAAATCCATCTTTGGGTGCCGTGAGCGAAGCCATGGTCCAAACCCGCCCCCCCTGCGCCGTCTTCACTAGGCTCGGCGTTTCAAGGTAATACGTAGACCCATCGTCGGTCGTCCCAACTGATTCCCAGGGGCCATCTGCCACGGCTGCAAACGAGACGGCAGCCATCAATGCCAGAGAAAGTGTACGCATGTATCTCTCCATAAGACTTTTTTAAAGGGCTTTCATCAGCGGTGCCGGGGCACCGCTGATGCAGTAGTAGACGCTAGTTGGAGGGCTTCTGGTTCACGGGAACCAAGTCGATATCCGTACGACGATTCCGCGCCCGACCGTCTGCACTCTTGTTGTCAGCCGTCGGTTGATACTGACCATGGCCTGCAGCCGTCAGTCGGCTGGGATCTACGCCTTTCTTCTGGAGGTATTCCACAACGCTAGCCGCGCGAGCGGATGAGAGTTCCCAGTTGGATTTGTACTTCGAACGCAACGACTTGCCCACGGGAACATCATCCGTATAGCCTTCAACCTCAATACGGTGGTCCGCATCGGCATCCTTGATGGTCGGAATGACCTTGTCGAGGGCTTTCTTTCCGTCCGCCGAGAGTTCGGACTTCCCTGAAGGATAAAGTACGCTGTCCTCAATCGTGATCCTGAGACGATCATTCAGCTGTTCGATTTTGACATTGTCATTATCGACTTCCGATTGAAGTTTCACATTGAGGTCATGTTCGCGATCGAAGGTCTGCTGCGAGACACAACCCGTCATTACCATCGCCATAAGAACAGCGCTCACCGAATTTTTTAACATCCACATAAGTCATCCTCACTTTTGTAAGAAAACACCCGAATCTTAGCGCATTGATTGCCTCTCGCGAGGCCTTCCCCGGATGGGTTTACAATACAATGCCTTTTAAAGGTTTCTTTGTTCGCTGAACGCAGGAATGCGTTGAGCGGTCACTGATTCAACTGATATTCCATAGAGGTTTTTAATGAAAGCTCTGATTCTGATTCTGGGACTCTGCATGCTGACAGGATGCCCCAGCTATAGCTATAACGGTGCATTTGTTCGTCCCGGTGGATGGGGTGGCGGTGGATGGGGCCACTACGGTGGCGGATGGGGCCACAACAACATCGCGGTAATCAACCATGGTGGTGGGTTCTACCACCCAGGCAGGTGGTAGTCATGAAAAAGCTTTTTGCATTAATCTCGATCCTTGCTTCAGGCTCAGCGTTCGCCATTGACGACGCTGAAGTCATCCAGAAACTCGGCCCTGCGTGGGTCAGTCTGGAGGAAAAGGCGGTCAAGCTGGTCGGGCCGGATTACCACAAACTTATCGTAGATGCGGCATTTGCCAATGTTGCTTCTTCTGCGTGCCCTGGGGTTACGCTGAACGGCGAGGAAATGGACAAGCGCTTCAACCAGATGGTTGCTGAAAAAGGTGGGAATGCCCCTGAAGATCAGCGGACCTTTATCGTCAAGGCCACGACGCTTTACGGTACTTACATGGGTCTTCTGCTTTCAGAGAGCTATCTGGATACGCCAGTATTCTGCAAGCACGTTGAACACGCCCAGGCCAACAAGCAGCATCCAAACCCTTTCTGGAAAATCA
>CAYFOC010000204.1:0-3236 GCA_964344615.1 uncultured Methylococcus sp. | reverse complement strand
GCGGGGACAGGATTTGAACCTATGACCTTCGGGTTATGAGCCCGACGAGCTACCATGCTGCTCCACCCCGCGATTATCTGCCCATTATACGCATGGAGTCGGTCATGTGGCAAGTTGATTCCATTGCGGGAGATGAGAAACACCGAAATTAGTGATGGCGCAGGCCATGATGCCAGCAATTGCATCATCGAGCATGATGCCGAATCCGCCGTGTACCCTGCGATCAAACCAGCGTATCGGCCATGGTTTGATGACATCAAAAAAGCGGAAACTGGCAAAGCCAATGGCAATTCCTGCCCAGGTTGGGGGTAAGAATGTCATCGTAATCAGGAGTCCGACGACTTCATCCCAGACAATGCCCGAATGGTCCTGAATGCCAATGCCCTTTTCTGTGTTCGAGCAAATGGGGATTCCTATCAGAAAAAGAACGAATGTCAGGGCGATGTAGTATTCAACGTGCATCGCCGAAGCCAAGAGATAGAGGGGAATGCCGGCGAGGGTTCCGAAGGTTCCTGGTGCCTTGGGCGCTAATCCCGAACCAAAACCCAATCCAAGAAAGCACCAGACATTCTTGAAGAGAATCCGGGTAGGAATGTGTGCACGCTTTTGAGGCGAAGCCTTAGTCTTTTTGGAAATGCTCATAGCCGGTGTTGGGTAACGCGAGAATTTCTCCATCCCGCTTAATGCTCAGCCCGGAGGATGGGGATATATGACCAATGCAGGATCCTGAGAGGCCTAGTGACTCAAAAATAGCCTGGATGGTCGCTTTGTGCTGGGGTGGAGCCGTAAAGCAGAGTTCGTAATCATCCCCGCATGTGAGTGGAAATGTGGGGTTATTTGTGTGAGTGACGTATTTCTCCACCGAGGGAGACATAGGGACTTTCATACAGTCGATTTCTGCGCCCACACCACTACGCTGAAGAATATGACCAAGATCCTGTGCCAGCCCATCAGAGATATCGATACAGGCACTTGCGATTCCTCGCAGGCGCTGTCCTAGTTCGATACGCGGTATCGGCATCTCCAGGGCGTCATAGTCCGAGGGTGCTGTCATGTCGACATGACCTTGGCGCCCCAAAAGGCCAAGGCCCGCAGTTCCAATAGGGCCGCTGACGTAAACAAGGTCGCCGACCTGTGCGCCAGAGCGAAGCAGTGCTTTCCCTCTTGGGATTTTCCCAATGACTTGAACGGTTAAGGAGAGGGGGCCTTGCGTAGTGTCCCCGCCGACGAGATCAATTTGATGTTTGCCTGCGAGGGCGAGGAAGCCTTCAGAAAAAGCCTCAAGCCACAATTCATCGATTTGTGGGAGGGTAATGGCGAGGGTACACCAAAGAGGTTCCGCGCCAGTCGCTGCGAGATCGCTCAGATTGACTGCCAGCGCTTTGTGTCCGAGTTTCCTCGGGCAAACATCGGCAAAGAAGTGAACCCCTGCAACCAGTGTGTCTACGCTGAGAGCGAGCTGATCTCGCTCTGGGGGAGTCAGAATCGCGCAGTCATCCCCTACGGCGAGATCCACATCAGATCGCTGGGGCGAGCGGTCAAAATATTTCTCAATCAGACTGAACTCGCCCCGAGACATGAATCAGCTGGGTTTCTCAGTCTGTTGGGATTCCGTTGCTCGGAGCTTTTTGGCCAAGCGATCCAGTAGTCCGTTCACGAACTTATGGCTCTGTGTCGCACCAAACTCCTTTGCGAGATTGATTCCTTCATTCACCACAACGCGGTAGGGAATTTCCGGATGGCAAAGAAGTTCGTAGGTGCTGATCCTGAGAATCGCTCGTTCAACGGGATCAATCTGTTCCACAGGTCGTGATGTGAATTCACCAATGGCCTCATCGATCACGTCAAGACGACCTGGGACGTTGTGGAGAAGGTCCTGAAAATAGGCCAGTTCTCCCTTACCAATGCCATGTTCTTCCAGAAATTGACGTTCAATTTCCGAAAGGTTGTAACGGGTCATCTGCCATTGATAGATGGCCTGAACGGCACTCTTTCGAGCTTGGGTCTTACTGTTGCTCATCCTGCATTCAGTTCGCGAATCAGGTTAACCATTTCAATGCTGGAGAGAGCGGCTTCTGCGCCCTTGTTTCCAGCCTTGGTGCCAGCCCGTTCGATGGCCTGTTCGATGGTGTCGACGGTCAGCACACCAAAAGCCACAGGGATGTCGCTTTGCAGGGAGATGGTGCTGAGGCCTTTAACGCACTCACCGGCCACATGGTCGAAGTGAGGGGTCGATCCCCGAATCACAGCGCCCAGAGCGATGATGGCATCGTAACGTCCTGTCTTGGCAGCCTTTTGAACCGCAAGGGGCAATTCATAGGCGCCTGGAACTTTTACAATTTCAATGTCGGTCTTTTTGGCGCCGTGGCGCAACAACGCATCAACAGCGCCTCCTTCAAGCGCATCAACAATGAAGCTGTTGAAGCGGGAGCAAACGAGACAGAAACGCGCACTCTTCACGTGGAAGTTGCCTTCGTAGGTTTTGATTTCGCTCATGATGTTTCCTGAAATTTGGGACAACAGTCTAGGGATTATCTTGCAAGCGTGCGAGTCCTGCATCGATTCGGCGCACATATGGGGACGCCCAAGGGTGAGATTCGAGCCACGACATCCCTAAAATATCCGAAAGGGATCCTTCAAGAGTAACCGAATCACTTTTGATTTGAGTCAGAAGATGATGCGTCTTCCGTCTGGCGATCTCACTGAGAGCGGCTTCAGGTTCGCCGAGTTCCTCTTTCCACGCACGGTCCATGGCAGCGATCAGCTTGCTGATCTCTCGGCTTAATTCAAGGCGATCCATGGGGCGTTGATCAGATGTCTGACCCGGGTGGAACAAATTCGACGACCTCGAGCCCATATCCTGATAGCCCCAGGTATTTCTTGGGGGAATGCCCGATCACTCGAAGTTTTCGAATGCCAAGGTCTGAGAGAATCTGGGCGCCGGTTCCTGTGGTTCGCCAGTCTTCAGTGGTCGGGACAGTCTGTGGGAATTCTATGCCGTGGTCTTCCATTTGATATTGATGGATTCGCTCCACGAGAAATTTGTCATCTTCCTCTTTCCGAATCACAACAAGGGCGCCCCGACCTTCCTCTGCAATCTTCTGCATGGAGCCTCTAAGGGAAATGCTGGAGACTTCGCGTTTGCCTCCCAGAAGATCGCTCAGAACGTTACGCCCATGGACCCGGACCAGAATGGGGTCATCGCCACGAACATTTCCCATGACAAGGGCGAGATG
>CAYFOC010000203.1:0-3264 GCA_964344615.1 uncultured Methylococcus sp. | reverse complement strand
GCCAGACATCGCTTCCTGAGAGTCTTATCACGCCGCTCATGGTCAGTCAAAAAGATCAAGATCGTATGTCCGAATATTATTCAAGTTGTGAGAACAAACTTTCATCCGCAGTTTTCTGGATAGACGACCATGGAGTTGAAACAGATGATGCCCAGGTATTTCTCCAAGAGATGGTAGGATGTCGAACGCCCCGTCGCTTAGAAACATCCAGAAACCTGAGTTTTTTGTATCTCTCACTCAATAACCCGGAAAATCATCAATCTAACTTGCCTCTTATGACTTACTTCCTGATCGTGATTTTGAGCGTTATTACTCCCCCACTCCATGCAAGGACCTACGAACTCAATATTTCGAGACAAGCTGAAAAGATTGAGAATCGCGATAGGGATAGTGTCGTGGTTAACGGTCAATCTCCAGCCCCTCTCCTAAAATTCAAGGAAGGTGAAGAAGTCACACTAAAAGTCACCAATCAACTAGATACAGATTCCTCCATCCATTGGCATGGCTTGATTCTGCCCTACGACATGGATGGTGTTCCTGACATCAGCTTCAAGGGAATCCCACCAGGTACCACCTTTACCTATCAATTCAAAGTTCAACAGACAGGAACCTACTGGTATCACGGCCACTCGGGATTTCAGGAACAGGAAGGTCTTTTAGGTCCCATCCTTATCGAGCCTAAAGACGCTCCTATTATAGAGGGTCAAAAAAGCTTTCCTATCGTGCTTTCGGATTGGACGGATGAAGATCCCGATCGGATTTATGCAAAGCTCAAGGCTCAACCCGACTACTACAACTACAGCCGGGTCACCTGGTCCTCCTTTCTTGATCAAGTCCACAAAGATGGTTTTGTAGAAGCCCTAAAGGAAAATCTGGCCTGGGGTCAGATGCGAATGAATCAAACGGACCTTTCTGACGTATCAGGTTCGACCTATACCTACCTCATCAACGGAAGCCCTTCGAGTTCACCCTGGAAGGGTCTGGTTAAGCCGGGAGAACCCGTCAAGTTGCATTTCATCAATGCCTCTGCCATGACTTACTTTGATGTCAGCGTGCCAGGACTGGATATGACGGTCATTGAAGCCGATGGGCAAGCCATTAAGCCTATTCAAGCTTCAAGGCTCAGAATCGCCGTGGCAGAAACGTACACTGTGATCGTGACACCCAAGCCGGGTATCGCTTATGCAATCTTCGCAGAATCTTTGGATCGATCCGGATTCGCCCTTGCCTCGCTTACACCCCGAGCGGATCTCCTTCCAGAGATCCCTCCCAGAACGCCTCCCCAGTACCTCACGGTAGAGGAAGTGATGAGCAGCCATGACATGGCCGGGATGGGGAATAGAGAAGTTATAAAGAAATATCCCGAAGAAAAAACACCCATGACGAACATGGAAGGGATGCCTATGGATCATGCGTCCATGGGGCATGGTCCTGAAATGACTTCGATGGCTGGGATGGATCATACGGGCATGAGCGAACATGCTATGGGAACTATGCCCGGTATGGAAGCTAAGCCCATTGATCTTCCGGACTACAGCAGTTTGACCAGCGCCACTGATCGGAACGAGCGCAAAGACTATGACCGTGAAATCAAAATCCGACTGACGGGCAACATGGTTCGTTACATTTGGTCTATCGATGATGTGGTTTACGAAAAAGCAGAACCTATCCGGTTAAAACTAGGGGAGCGAATCAAACTAACCTACAAGAACGAAACCATGATGAATCACCCCATGCATCTCCACGGTATGTGGCAGGACATCGATGTTGGAAAGGGTGGGTCGAACCCAAGAAAGCATGTCATTAATGTAAAACCCGGAGAAACACGGAGCGTCTATGTCAATGTTGATGCTCCTGGACAATGGGCCTTTCATTGTCATCTGGTCTACCACATGGCCGCCGGCATGTTCAGAAAGGTCATCGTTGAATGATCCGCCTTCTAAGGCTTTTGAAAATGCCTAGGTGGTTCTTTCTGATCACAGGTTTGATGGGGGTCCCCCTTGGAACCTTTGCGGCGATGGATCCCTCAATCACTAGTTATACGCTGATCGATCGGCTCGAGTATGAGGCCAATACCGAGGTTCAGCTGATGAAATGGGAGATGAACCACTGGAGTGGAACCGATACCGACAAGTTTTATATCAAGAGTGAGGGGGACTATGCCCAGAGCCAAGGTATCCTCGGTACAGGGGACTTACAAATGTTGTATAGCCGAGCAATTTCAGATTACTGGGATGTTCAGATCGGAGCAAGGCGAGGCTTTGAACCTGAACAGGCTTACTCCGGTGTGCTTTCCCTGCAAGGACTGGCACCACAGTTTATCGAAGTCGAACTTGAAAGTTTCTACAATCAATACGGCAACATCTTAGGCCGTCTCACGCTAAGGAGAGAATTCCTGATTGATCAGCGACTGATCCTCACACCCCGATTTGAGATTGATGTCACAAAAAATGCCATGCCTAACCGTAGCATTCAGCCAGGTATTTATGAGTTGGAGGCCGGTATGCGCCTACGTTATGAACTCTCGCGTGAGTTTGCGCCTTACATTGGCTTTGATTATGTAGAGGAGCAGTCTCTCATTGAAGCCAAAACAGGCGTTCGCGGAGTAACTGGGGTGAGGCTCTGGTATTAGAAAATATCCGAAACCCCTTTGCGTTGGACTCTACCGCGTCAGTGAGAATCTAGGAGAGCGTCTGGTTTCTCAGCTTGGCCAAGATCTTAATCAAAACGGACAAACACGTAAGCGGGGCCAAAAAGAACTGCTGCAATTACATGAACCTGCAATCCGATAGGCGTCGATCTGCACTTTTGTAAAGTGGCGTGGCCAACCGAGTTTATGTTGCTGGTGTGATGGAACGCCGGCATCATGGGTTGCGTGGGTTGGCCACATTGCTTGGTATGGCTGAGATATTCTCAGCCTCATAAAGGGGCTAATCTATTTTGAACTCAAGAAGGTAATGACACCTACTCCCCAGCCTGCCATCACCAAATCCCCCAAGCCATAAGAGATTAGCGTTAAATCATTGGTCTCAATCTACTCCTAAAAAAGAGCCCAGTTTGTTATCTGGGCTGAGTCTGTATTAAGAAAGAGAGGTTGAAACGCACTGCCTAACGAGCGGAAACATGAAACTTCTCGTTGAGGCTGAGAAGATTCTATTTGTCATAACTATCTGTTTCAATGAGGTAAATTGTCGCACCCAATTCGTGTGAATTGACCTATTTTTCTATGTCATATGCCATATTTTGGAGTTGTTCCGAATTGGG
>CAYFOC010000202.1:0-3290 GCA_964344615.1 uncultured Methylococcus sp. | reverse complement strand
TTGGTGTCATCGGACCCTCGAATGACCCGGATGGTGGTCGGGGTTGCAGGCTTTGCAGGAATATTCTGCCCATTCATCCCCGGAAACAGGGCCTCCAGCTCCCCATTTCTTTCCTTCCGGCCACCCGGTTTTGAAAGGGGAAGCGGGGGATAAATATCGGTAGGTGGTGTCGAAGGTGCGGCCTTCTCCTCCTTCTGCTTGAGGGCATCGAGTTCCTGGCGAAGGGCGATCATTTCATCGCGAAGGGGATCCTGCTCCTGATTTTGGGGCGGCGTGTCCCTCTCGATCTTCCTCTCTTCAAGAACCTTGACGCGCGCAAGAGCCTCGCCCTGGGTACGCCTTAGTTCACGGATTTCGGCGGCAAGCCCGTCGATCCCAAGGGCTCTGGGGTCAGCATCGGTCAGAAGGTTTCTGACAATGGCCTTTCTGGCATCGAGAGGCTTTGGATCAGGAACGGTCGATGCAATGAGAACGATAAAGCCTACGATCCCGATCAGGCTGGATCCCAGAACCAGCCGCTGTTGAAGATCAGGGGGCAGCGCCTTGAAGCGCTCGATGAGATGCTTCATGGATTATGGGTGATGAGATTGGGGCGAGTCCTTGATGTTTCCTTGTGCTCTGGAGTAAGGACCATATAGATCTCGCTCTCTTGCCCTGATCGAAGCGGAACAGCTGGGAATAGAGCGATGGCTTCGATCGAGGCATGGCCCAGACACGCTTCCTCGTTGAGTTCGAGAGGGACCTTGCCGCTATTGCGGAGGACTCCCACGAGGATCTTGCTGTTCCCGGATTCAACGACCTGTCGGGTCTCGATCAAGGCAAACTTCTGTCGGCACCTTATGGATTCTCGTCCTTGGGGGTTTCTGAGTCGATAGCCATCAGGAATCTGTCCCATGGCCAGTGTCTTTAAGGTCTGGCGGACGCCATCCTTAAGCCGTGACCCCTGATCGTCATCGGTAGAACCCATCGCCTGCGGCGAACTTTCGGAAGGATGCTGAGGAATGGGCTGGGCAAGTGAAATGATGACTTCACGCGGATGCGTCTCCTCAGGGGTGAAGCTTAAGGCCAGACTGGTTTCAGGATCTTTGGCCTCGCTGACATAGAGATGCATCGTTTCATGATCGATCGGGGCGACATAGAGGACGCGTCCCTGTAATTCAGCGGTCGATGGATTGAGGGTTCTGATTTCAGGGGCATCAAAGGGGAGCACGATCCGGTTGACCTGTCCGATCGCAAGCGTCGCCTGAACGGTTTCCCCAGGCCTTGCTTCAATCTTTTGAGATTCAGACTTGAACGGCATCGCGCCATGGGCCATTGAGTGACTCAGGCAAAGGACAAGAGTGATGAACAGCTGTTTCATGCGGGGTTCCTCGAAGGTGGGGTGCTTGATGTCGGATGGGTGCCTTCAAGCCTCGGGTCCTCGGAATAGACGTCGAGATGCTCGATGAAGGGACGAAAATGATGGAATCCGATCCGTAGTTCGTAGGTGCGGGGATGACTTTCAGGGGCGCTCAAGGGGCCCTGGCTGGTCTGCTCCCCGGTGACGAAGACCCGATCGGTCGTGGCTTCGTAAATGACCTCGCGGGTTCTGAAGTGGACGCTGACGCGATCGGCCTGAAGCGCTTGTACCTGACTGGTCAGGATCGCCATGACCTCAGGATAAATATCCGAAGCCAGCAAGGGGCCGATGCTGCGTTCGATGAATCCCGCATTTCCAGGCGTGACGTTTCCGATCAGTTCGGCAACGTAAAGGCCCCAGCTCTCCTTGAGGTTTCCAGAACCCTGGTTATGGGCGATTAGCACTTCGCCAGGAAGGCTGGGGGGTACCAGGATGACGGGAGGTTCACGAAGGCAGAGGGAAATGGCGGTCAGGATGTTGGTGAGACCGAGCGCCCAAAGTGCATGGCGTTGCCATTGATTTTGGGTCTGGATGCCGCGATGAGAGGCGAGAAAGTCCTGAAGGTTCACGGGTAGTACACCCGAATCCAGGGATTTAGCTTCGGAACGCCGTAGCCTTGAAGGAGCCCATACCAGTAAAGGGCATCCAGAACGACGCCATCGGGGCGATTGTCGCGGAAACGGCGATAGCCACGCACCAATGCCCAGGATAGAAGCAGGGCCGGAAACAGTTGGCCGAGCAACATCCCAAAGGCAATGACGAGAAAAAACGGAACGAACTCGTCGGCGCGCCAGAGAAGGAGCGTCACAGGTTCATCGACGTATCGGGGAATGGGGACAGGCTGCATGAAGACCTCCAGTGATGAAGGTGTCAGTCTCGCAGTCGCTGTGGGGTCAGAGGACCCGTGAAAATCAGAAATTCAAGAAGCTTGAGCGGGGAAAATCCCCTGATGCCCGTGCTGTAGTGTGGACGGACGATCAGGGGAAGATCTGGTCCTTGGCGTGGGTCATCATCCATGAACCCCATAGGGGCGATCGGTCAATGAAGTATCGGTGTCTGCTTCGTCATCCTGACGATCATGATGTTCAGGAATATCCACCGTAGCGATGGCACCGACCAAAATGGCGCTTAAAAGTACGAATTCCATAAAAATCTCCAGTTGTTAATGTCACGGATATTATGACACTCAGAAGAAACAAAAGATCAATAATGATCCATATTGTTTTCTTATGCGAACAATAAGAGATTCAATCTATGGGGATTACTGAGAAACAATGGCTTCATTCTTTCATGGATAGTTGCTTCTTGCGAGTCATGGCCCAGGCGAAGGCCAGCGTCAGGGATGGAAGGACCCAGGGGCGCAAGGGCAAGGGAGACACCAAAAGCAAAAGAATGACGAAGAGAATGGCCTTGGGAAGGGTCTGGGCACGGCGATGGGTCAGGGGACTGGTATAGCGAAAGGTTTCACCTCTCACCGAATGGAGCACATGGGCCTCATGAACCGTTCCGATGAGCCCCAGCAGCATGAGGGCCCCAAAGGCCCGAAGAACATAAAGCCGCGTGATGATTTCGCGGAGGCCCAGAACCAGACCTTCCTGAAACCCTCTTGGTTCAAGAACAGGGAGGGTTCCCAATCCCGCGGAGAGCGCATCGTTGGCGAGACGCCCAAGGTCATAGGCACGGGGTCCGAAGACATCGATCAAGGCCTTGGATTCAACGGCAATGACAAAGGTGCGCCATTCAGCATCCATTCCCCAACTGAAAAATCCCAGAAGGACCAAGAGGCCTATCAGAAAGAGATGAGCGGCTTCCGTCATGGGGTCATCCCATCGAAAAGCAGCGGGATACGTCCCTTGATGACCCGACCGCCGGCCAGTTTTCCAAGGTAATG
>CAYFOC010000201.1:2187-3305 GCA_964344615.1 uncultured Methylococcus sp. | reverse complement strand
GCGGGTATTTTCCTGCTCGCCCCGGTTGGAAGCGCCGTTGAAATCGTGAATGTGCTTCGCTTTGCAAGCGACAAGCAATTTGATCTGGCCCTTGCGATTGCAATCGGCTGTAGCTCTCAGATGGCGCTGCTTGCAGCACCCTTGCTCGTATTGACCAGTGAAATCCTGGGCCAGCCCATGAATCTCCTGTTCTCGGAATTTCAGGTAGTTGCCGTGATCATTGCCGTAGCGGCGGTCAATCACATCCTGAATATCGGCACGGTCCGAGGAATATCAGGAATCAAGCTGATCGCCATATATGTGATGTTAGGCATTGGCTTCTACTATCAGCCCGCCTAGTTGCCCGGCAGGATGGGCGAGTGACCCCGCCATCCTGCCGCACCAAGAACTTACCAGCCGGTATCCTTGTCTGAAGATGCGCTGATTTGGTGAATCGTAAGGTCAGCGCCTTCGAATTCCTCTTCGCGATCAAGACGGAGACCAAAGACCAGCTTCAGCGCACCGTAAATGATGTAGCCTCCTGAGAGTGCAATCAGAATCGCAAGGGCAGTACCAATCAACTGCGACTGGAAAGCCACCTTGCCCAGCCCACCGAAACGTTCGAGTCCAAGCACGCCCACAGCAATTCCACCCAGTGCCCCGCAAAGACCATGGAGAGGCCAGACACCCAGTACATCGTCGATCTTCCAACGATTCTGGGTCAGGGTAAACATCACCACGAACATCCATCCTGCCGCGGTTCCCAAAAGCAAGGCACCGATGGGGTGCATGACATCGGAACCCGCACACACGGCCACCAGACCGGCAAGCGGTCCATTGTGAACAAACCCTGGGTCATTCTTTCCTGCGACCAGAGCCGCCAATGTTCCGCCGACCATGGCCATCAATGAGTTGACGGCAACCAGGCCGCTGATCGCATTCGCCGTTTGCGCGGACATGACATTGAAACCGAACCAACCGACCGTCAGGACCCAGGCGCCAAGTGCCAGGAACGGAATACTTGACGGCGGGTGAGCTGCAATGCCACCACTTTTGGAATAACGTCCGCTTCGGGGTCCCATCAGAAGTACAGCGACCAACGCAATCCAGCCCCCCATCGCATGCACCACAACGGAGCC
>CAYFOC010000201.1:0-2087 GCA_964344615.1 uncultured Methylococcus sp. | reverse complement strand
GGCACTTTGGCAGAAGTGGATGCCATAAGCGATGTAATAGCCAATAAAAAAGTAGGCAATCGTGGACACGGCAAAATCTGCAATGATTTTGACCAATGCATTGACCTGATTTTTTCGACGGACCGTACCGACTTCTAGAAAGGCAAATCCGGCATGCATGGCAAGGACCATGATTGCGCCGAGAAGAATGAAGAGGACGTCCTGACTTCTTGTAATGGCTTCCACGTACCGTAACTCCTGATTTTTGGATGCCAGAAAAACAGCAAAAAGCAGGCCATATGCACAGGGACGCCCATTTTCGGTCCCTAGGCCCCAAATCAGGGAGTTAAATTGAACCGGACCGATACATGATGGTGCAGGAAATGCACCAAAGAGGAACGGCGCGGCCAGTTGGTCGCGCCGATAGTAAAGATTACTTCTTGCTGAATCGAGCGACCAGCGTCATCAACAGCCCAAGTAGCTTATCGAACGTAGACTTTGAGGTGTTAAGGAGGTGATGAATGATTTCATCGCGTGCCATGCCCTCAAAACGCTTCTTGTAGTAATTGATGGCAAGAGGCGTTCCCACTGCACCGAAAATAATGCCCAGCAGGAAGACGGCATTCGATGAGCCTGACGAGACTGTCGTGCCTGCGCTAGCTGCTACAGGCGCTGGAGCCGAGATTTTTACGGAGTCGGCAACCTTGGGGCCATAATCATCCGCTATCGCAAGATCGGTCACGCCCGGTATGCTAGGGAAGGGGGTGCTGCCGTTTCCAACGATCAGCTGACCTTTCATGCCCTTTTCCATATGCTGGGCAATATCACAGTGCACAAGATAGGTCTTGTCTTCTGACGGCAGAATCAAGGTTCCGGTAATTTTTCCAGGTCCCGTCACTTCAAGATGGAACATGCCCTTGTCGTACATGAACTTAGGCAGGCCATGCATCATCCATTGGTGACGAATGTGATCTTCATTGACGAGTGTGACCGTTAATCGGGCACAAGGTTTAACTCGCCACTCATGCGAAGAGAACCCAAACATCGTGCCCGGATACTCGCGCGCATAACTATGGCCGGCAGCCACCGTAATGCTGCGTTCTTCACTGATGCTACTGCATCCCGGGGGCAGCTTGTCCTTATTCTGTCCCATGATCATGGCGCCTTCCATGTTCATCAGGTGGCCATCGCCATGATCCATCAGTCGGCCAGTTTGATCGACGATGACATCGGCTTTAGCAGCCAAAGAGGGACCCGCAGCAGCGAGGAGCAGCATTCCCAGGAAGATTTTCTTTGTACTGTTCATAGTTGCGTCACCCTCAACCGTTTGATTTTGGAAGAAACGCCTTGATCTTGGAGATCAGCAGTTCGCGATTCTGGTAACCGAAATACAAAGCAATACCGAGAATCAGACCTCCAAGTAGTCCGCCTCCGGATCCATCAGATCCAACCCCGCTGCTTGCGGTTTGCGCGGTAGCTTCCGTTGCCGAATTGATTCCCGGCTTGGTGTCCATCGTGCCCTGAGGTGCGCCCAAACTGCCCCAATCATCCATAAAGTCTTGCCATACGGGGATTTTCCGTTGCCAGAACTCCTTCGTGAAATAAGGCTTCATATCCATGGTGTGGGAAACCTTCAGACCTCCATTTTCATCGACGAAATCCTTATAGGCGACCAAGCTGATGCTACCGCCTTCGCCCTGACCATTCGTCGTGAAGGCACGTTCGGTGTGATCATGGAACATCCAAAGGCCTGATCCAAAACTATGTAAACCATCGTTAGTGGTATCCAGTGCGAGATCAAGACGTTGAGCAGGGGCGAGGGCATAGACATCTCGGGTCACCTGCGCCTGTGGATTTTGCATCACCCCGTCATAGTGGGTCTCAGTGGCTTTATGGCCATGAATGTGAAGAGCCATGGGGTCCTGATGTCCGTTCAGGACACGGATCTTCACGCGCTCGTTCGGGCTGACGGTAATCAGGGATTCGCGCAAGGTATATGGGAATGATCTTCCATTAACGATGAAGTAGTCATCGGTGGAATCCGTGATGTCATATTCCTGGTTCATCTTCTTGGCGACAAGACGAACATCGTTCGCAGACTGCGGAAT
>CAYFOC010000200.1:0-3341 GCA_964344615.1 uncultured Methylococcus sp. | reverse complement strand
CTTCAATCAGAATCTTCGCGATGATATTGCCGGAGGGGGAGAGGTTCCGGGCACCGATGGAGACCCGGCTCTTGCAGGGCATGGCGATCTTGAGCTTCCACGGGACGCGGACGATGTCGTGCTCTACCTTCCCATTGGGCTCGATGAAGGAAATGCGGGCTTCGTGGGTGTCACCCTCCACCACATAGATCACTTCTTTCCGAATGGTGTTTTGATGGGTCCCGGAGGTTTTTGCGGTGACTTCTGGTGGCACTGCGAGGGCCAGGATCATCAGTCCCGTCATGGCTTTGAATCTGGGCAAAAGGGCTGTCATAAACGGGTATCGTAGGCTGAGTAAATCAGGTCTTCCATCCTATCTCTCGGGCGCAAAGAAGCAAGGACAAAAAACCAGGAGGACAGGAAACTTACCGATCGATTTCTGAGTCTAACGCGTCAAAGAATAATAGAAGGAGGTGTTCCATGAGTGATCCGGTCGTACCACAAAAAACTCCTTATGCCGTCGAAGTCGAAGCAGGCAAGGATTACTTCTGGTGCTCCTGCGGCAAGAGTGCATCCCAGCCTTTTTGTGACGGAAGTCACAAGGGCACAGGGTTTGTACCTTTGAAGTTCACGCCTCAAACGTCGGGTACCGTTCACTTATGCGGCTGCAAGCACTCGAACCGCCCACCTTACTGCGATGGCACCCATAGCAAACTCTGAGAGAGGTTCGGTCATGAAAACAATTTTCCTTGCTTCGTCCCTGTCCATGGTCCTTCTCTCCGGTGCTTCCATGGCGGATGAAGCCTTGGCAACGCAGAAGGGCTGCCTCCATTGTCATGCCATCGACCATGCCGTGGTCGGACCTGCGTATCGGGATGTGGCCAAAAAGTATGCAGGTCAGGATGTGACAGACCGGTTGGCTGAAAAAGTCGTGAAAGGAGGCGGAGGCGTATGGGGTGCCATGCCGATGCCTCCGAATGCCGTGACGCCGGATGAAGCCAAAAAATTGGTTCAGTGGGTCTTGAGCCAGAAGTGATTCTGGTTCAAGACTGAAAGCGATCGAATCCCCACTGCGAAATCAAGTTTTCGGGTGGGGGCCAGGGATGAAGTGTTCAGCTGTAGAGGCCGGGACGCAGCGCCAGTAAGGCGCTGGGATTTCCACCTTGGCGCCGAGTTCCACCGCGGCATGCCAAGGCCAGCGTGGATTGTAAATAATGCCTCGGGCAATCCCTACGAAATCCGCTTGTCCCGAGGCAATGATAGCTTCGGCAGCCTTGGGTTCATTGATCAGACCGACCGCAATGGTCGGCATCCCCGTGGCCTTGCGAATGGTTTCTGCAAGAGGAACCTGATAGCCGGGAGAGAGCGGGATACGTTGCTCTGGACCCAGACCTCCACTTGAGACATGGATATAAGCGGCCCCTGCAGCATGGAGGAGCTTCGTGAACGATATGCTTTCTTCCAGCGTCCATCCCTGATCAATCCAGTCACAGGCCGAAATCCTGACGCCAATGGGAAGGGTCTTTGGAGTAGCTTCGCGCATGGCGTTGAAAATCCGAAGCGGCAGGCGCATCCGATTTTCCAGAGAACCGCCGTATTCGTCCGTCCTTTTGTTGCTGATCGGCGAGAGAAATTCATGCAGGAGATAGCCGTGCGCCGAATGAAGTTCGATCAGATCGATACCTAAACGGTGTGCTCGAATCGCAGCACTTCGAAAGGCATCGACAATCCGGTCGATGGCGGTGATATCCAGCCCTGTGGGGGTGGGGTCTTCCGGGTAGTAGGGGATCGGCGATGGCGCCAGGGGAATCCAGCCCCCTTGATCGGGGCTGACCCAGCGTCCTCCTTCCCAAGGCCTTGCCGTTGACGCCTTGCGCCCGGCATGCCCTAGCTGAATGGCGATCGGCATCCTCGAATACGTCCTGACCACAGCCAGTGTTTCAGCGAGGGCCGCTTCCGTTTCATCCGACCAAAGGCCGAGATCAAAAGGGGTAATCCTTCCTTCAGGTTCAACTCCTGTCGCTTCGATAATCAGGAGGCCTGCCCCTGAAAGGGCAAGATTTCCAAGATGCAAGCGATGCCAGTGGGTCGCGAGGCCCTGATCGGCTGAGTATTGGCACATCGGTGGAATGACGATGCGGTTGGGAAGAGTCACGCTGCCGAGGGAATAGGGGGTAAAGAGTGTACTCATGGGTGATGTTTTCAGAAGGATGATCGAGAGAGGGATGGAGGCGTGAACTAGGGATCAGGCGATACGCTCAATAAATCCCTTTAGGGTGGTTACGCCATCCTGGATCAGGGTCTCAAGATTCAACTCCGTTCGGATGAATGCGGTAATGGCAAGACCGAGAAAGAGGAGGGCAGCGACAAGCCGTGTGGCCCTAACGGGGAGTTTCTCGGCAATTCGATCACCCAGGAAAACCATCGGTACATTTGCGATCATCATCCCAAGGGTCGTACCGAGCACCACCATGAGGAGACCCGTTTGATGCGCGGCGAGTGCGATGGTCGCGATCTGGGTCTTATCGCCCATCTCAGCGAGAAAGAAGCTGATGAGGGTCGCAGCCAGGACGCCGAGCGTTCCTTTGCTTTCCACCTCTTCATCCATGCGGTCCGGGATAAGAATCCAGAAGGCCATGAAGAGGAAGGTCACCGAGAGAATCAACTGGAGTCTGATCGGGTCCATGGATGCGCCGATCCAGTGTCCCAGTGCGCCCGCAAGGCCATGATTCACCAGCGTTGCAATGAGGATTCCGAGAATGATGGGCCAGGGCCTTTGATAACGGGCAGCGAGGATCAATGCCAAAAGCTGGGTCTTGTCGCCCATTTCGGCAAGCGCCACAACGCCGGTAGATACCCACAGGGGATTAAGGTCAGGAATCATGGTTCAGGGAGGAAAAGCTTACGTTAATGGGGAGATCCCAACGATTCGTGCCGAATCGCCCCGGTGTTCTTGAAAGCGATCGGGCCTTAGGGGCGATCGGAACGTGACTTCAGGAGATCCCGAATCTCACGAAGCAGGAGAACGTCTTCCGGCGGAGGAGGCGCCTCTGCCGGTTTCGCGGCTTCCTTTTTCAGCGACAGATCAACCAGCTTGTTCATCGGCTTTACGATGATGAAGAACACGACGCCTGCGGTGATGATGAAGCTGAAGCCGGCTCCCAGGATGCTGCCGATATCAAGCTCAATCAGCTTGTTGATGGTATGCGTCCGAATTTCGCCATTAGGAAGCTTTTCGGAGACGTCCACCATCCGGTTCATCAGGGGAATGGTGAGCTTGGGCGAGGGGCCACCCCCAGCTAGGGCAAGGAGGGGTTCGACGATTCCCTTGGTAAAGGCGGTGACCACGGATGTGAAGGCAG
>CAYFOC010000199.1:0-3367 GCA_964344615.1 uncultured Methylococcus sp. | reverse complement strand
CGCTTAGAGTGATGGCTTTGGGAAATTCGGGAAGTGTATCCAAGTGAAGAGTCCGGGTCGGGAAAAGGGATGCACGCAAAAATAGGTGCGGGAATTTTAGGGGACCAAAGGTCCTATGTAAGCAGTCTAAGCGTTTCGAAGAATCGTCTGCAATAAGTATTTCGGCCTCTACCTAGGGTGCAATAGAGGGGGTGAGCGTTGAAAAAATCGGTTGCAATACCATAGCAAAATGGTAGGTTATTGGTGCTGGCCCCTGATCCTCAAGGCGAGCCTCGGATTTCCCCACCATTTTCGAGTCTCAACCCATCCCCTCGAGCCTTCTGCGGGCCAGCTCTCCCCTGAAGTTTGTACGCTCCTGATAAGCCTCTGCCAGTTAAGAGAGTAGGCTTTTTCTGTATCCAAAGATATGTACACCTGTACATATATGCCTGTAATATGTCACTAGATATTTCTATGCTTTTCCTTCGAGATGCATGGCAGGAAGTGGCTTTGGAAAATGAATTTCAGGGGCAGTCGCAGAAAAGATCATGGCTCGAACAAAATGCTTGCTGACGTCCAGACCTTCATGAGCGGAACAATGCAAAAGGCGCACAAAATAATTCTCCTTTGTCTCTTCTGTCTGGGGTTAGGGAATGCCAGGGCTGAGATCTTGCAGGTGGCTGTTGCCTCAAACTTTCAGGGTGCACTGGCTTCCATCGCAAAGTCTTTTGAGATGGATACCGGGCATAAGGTCGTGGCCATCTCCGGCGCCACGGGGAAGTTCTATGCCCAGATCACGAATGGCGCACCCTTTGAAGTGCTTCTTTCCGCGGACCAAGAGACGCCCATAAAGCTTGAGGCTGAGGGATTCGCCGTTCAGGGTTCACGCTTTACCTATGCCACGGGTCGCTTGGTGCTCTGGAGCAATAAAAGCCACTATGTCGACCGTGACGGACTCATCCTGAACGCCGGGAATTTTGAGCATCTCAGTGTTGCTAATCCAAAGACGGCGCCATATGGTGCGGCGGCGCTCGAAGTGATTCGCAAACTCAAGCTTGAAAAGACCCTATCTCCTAAATTGGTCCAGGGCGAAAACATCGCACAGGCACATCAATTTGTCGTCTCAGGGAATGCAGAACTCGGATTCGTGGCTCTGTCCCAAGTCTATAAAGACGGTCAGCTGACATCCGGTTCAGCCTGGTTTATTCCGGAGGAGATGTATTCGACTCTTCGTCAGGACGCTGTCATTCTCCGACCGGGTGCAGAAAATCCTGCAGCAAAGGCCTTCCTCGATTATCTGAAGTCACCCAAGGCACTCGAGATCATGGCAAAGCTTGGTTACCAGCCTTAAGAACTTGGTGGATCTGATTTATGGGTGACATGATTCCACTCAGTCAGAGTGATTTGGAGGCGCTCGCTTTGACGGGAAAGTTGGCGTTGACCGTGACTCTCACCCTTTTGTTGATTGGTTTGCCATTGGCCTGGTGGCTTTCAAGGACGTCTTGTCGACTGAAAGGCGTCTTTGAAGCATTAATAGCATTGCCGCTTTTCCTTCCTCCGTCGGTTCTTGGGTTTTACTTGCTGATCGCACTGGGACCACAGGGACCTATTGGGATGCTGACGCAGACCCTGGGACTAGGCGTGCTCCCCTTTACCTTCAAGGGGCTCGTCGTGGGCTCAGTCTTTTACTCCTTGCCTTTTGTGGTTCAGCCTATTCAGTCCGCTTTTAGCAGCATCAACCCACGATTGTTGGAGGCGGCGGCAACCCTTCGTGCAACCCCTCTGGATGTCTTTGTAACCATCGTCCTCCCACTGGCGCGCCCCGGGATTCTGACGGCGGCCGTCCTGGGGTTTGCGCATACCGTGGGTGAATTCGGAATCATCCTCATGATTGGAGGCAACATCCCGGGGCAGACCCGACTCGCCTCGGTTCAGATCTATGATCATGTCGAGGCGCTTGAATATGGGGCGGCGCATTGGCTCTCCGGAGCAATGGTGGCCTTTTCCTTCCTGGTGTTACTTCTGCTCTATACCCTCAACCGACAAAAACCGTTTCTGTGGGGGGGTAGGTGATCCCGGATATCCTGCGGGTCTCCTTGACCCGTCACATTGACTCTTTCGTGCTCGATGTCGATCTCCGTCTTCCTGGACGAGGGGTAACTGTTCTTTTCGGTAACTCAGGCTGTGGAAAGACGTCTCTTCTCAGAGGTATCGCCGGTCTTGACCATGACGTTCGTGGAACGCTGTCATTGAATGGTGAAATCTGGATGGATTCTGCACAAGGACAGTCACTCTCGGCATCGAAACGACCGATCGGCTACGTCTTTCAGGATTCCGCCTTATTTCCGCATTTGTCCGTTCGGGAAAATCTTGTCTATGGCATGAAGAGGGCCCGAGTATCGCTTGAAGAATCCGGCTGGTCCTCGATCATCGATATGTTGAATCTAGAGCTACTGCTTGATCGTAGTTGCTTGCATTTGTCGGGTGGCGAACAACAACGCGTAGCCATCGCCCGCGCGATTCTGACGCGACCCCGTCTCCTTTTGATGGACGAGCCACTGGCCTCGCTGGATGCCTCACACAAACGTGAATTCCTGCCATATCTGGAACGTTTGCATCAGGAACTCGATATTCCCGTTATCTATGTCACGCATTCCCAAGAGGAGGTTCTGCGTCTTGCCGATCATGTGGTGCTGATGGCCGGAGGAAGTGTGCAGGCGTCAGGTGCATTGAGCGAGATCATGCCTCGGATGATTGCTCAACCGGACTTTGGGGATGAAGCCGGATTCATTTTGCTCGGCATCGTGAAGCAGCATTTCCCGGATGATGGGGTCAGCCAAATTCAGTTCGAGGGTGGGTCACTTTGGTTTCCTTTGTTGGAAAGACCCGAAGGCAGCGACATTCGTTGTCATATTTTTCCCGCCGACGTAAGCCTTTCTCTTGAAAGACCTGAGGGCGTGAGCCTCCTGAATATTCTGTCTGCACAAATCGTGTCCATCACGGAGAGGAAAGGCGCTCATGGCGTTCTGGTACAAATCGCGGTAGGGGCCTCATGCCTTTACTCTCGTATTACGCGGAAATCACTGAGAGAGCTTGATCTTCAGATCGGCCAGATGGTTTATGCCATGCTCAAGGCCACCAGTTTCGATCGTTAACCTGCTGTAAGTCCAAAAAGCCATGAATTTCAAAGCGACTAGAAAGTCAAAGGGCGCTTCACAGATATCCGATTTACGCGAATATCGAATACTGGACGCCACCTTCAGCATTGGTGGCTTGCAAGGAAGGCTGTTTGAGCTTTTGTCTGCGATCGATGAGACCGGCTCCCTAGTGGCTGCCTCAAAGCGGGCAGGCCTGAGCTACAAGGGCGCCTGGGACATGATTGAGCGTG
>CAYFOC010000198.1:0-3379 GCA_964344615.1 uncultured Methylococcus sp. | reverse complement strand
GTCCGGACAAGAAATACAAGATTTGGAGCCACTACCATGAGCACATCCTTCCAGCCGTCCCGTCGACGCTTCATGCAAATTTCAGCCATTGGTACTGCGGGCGCCGCGGCGATTCCTTCTTGGCTTTCAGCCATGGAAATGAAACGACCGCAGGGTCGGGGATCGGTTAAAGCGGATCCCGCGTTCAAGGCAGATGTAGAGATTGCATTATCGGCACGGCAGACCTCCGTCCAGATTCTCCCCGGAAAGGCGACGGGCGTATTCAGTTATGCAGCCAAGGTTTTGTCAGGCCCCAAGGATTCTGTCATCGACATTCCAGGTTCTTATCTCGGACCCTTGCTCCAGCTTCGCCTGGGACAAAAAGTTCGCATTCATTTCACGAACGAGCTCCCGGAGGAATCCATCGTCCACTGGCATGGACTGCACGTGCCTGCTGAACAGGATGGACATCCTGCTGATTCCATACCGACCGGAGAATCCCGGGTTTATGAGTTTGAGGTCAAGAATCGGGCAGGCCTTCATATCTACCACCCGCATTCCCATGAGAAGACCGCCAGTCAGGTCTATTACGGTCTTGCGGGAGGCATTCTCGTGAGGGATGCCGAGGAAGATCGTCTCAATCTTCCCGCCGGTGAATTCGAAGTGCCGATTGTCATTCAGGATAGAAGGTTCGATCAGGACAACCAGTTCGTCTATGGGCAATCCATGCATGATCGGACGATTGGTTTTGTCGGCAATCGGGTCCTGGTCAATGGCAAGGCCGATCCTGTCATCGATGTTGCGACTCGCGCCTACCGATTCCGTGTGATGAACGGGTCAAACTCCCGCATCTACAAGCTGGCCTGGTCTGATGGAACCCCGGTGACGGTCCTGGGTGTGGATGGCGGCTTGCTCGAAACCCCAGAACATTACCCCTACGTCATGATGGCGCCTGGCGAACGGCTGGATGTATGGATGGATTTCACCGGTCGGACGCCAGGTACCGAATTGGTTCTGAAGAGTTTGTCCTTCAAAGGCGCGCTACCCAAGATGCATGAAGCCATGATTGAACGCATGAAGGGCATGCATCAAGGCGGAGGCATGATGGGCGGCATGTCCCATGGGGAGTCTGGGAACGACTCAATGGGTGGCATGAAGCATGAGGGCGGTATGGGCATGATGGCAGGCATGATGAGCCATCATGAGTTGCCAGTCGGCTCCGAATATCCGATTGCACGTTTCAAGGTGACACGGACGAGCGTCGAGAGCCCTAAATTGCCGACACACCTCTCGTCCTATCGCAAATACCGGTTGGGCGATACGGCGAACGCGGATCATCCGATTCCCATTGGTATTTCCGAGGGGCCTGGAAGCATGCTGCTCAATGGGCGACCCTATGCCTTTGATGATATCCAGCCGTTTGAACGTGTTCCGGTCAATACCTTGCAGGTCGTTGAAATCTTCCATGCACACGGAGGGCATGGCGGAAGCAAGGAATCGGCGTCCAAGGGAGCAGGGGAGCACGGTTCGACTTCCACTTCCTCAGGAAGCATGGATCATGGAAAGGCCGAGGCTAGTGCTTCTTCCTCGGGAATGTCCGGAATGAACCATGGAAGTACTCCTGCTGCAGGCACTCCTAATTCCGGGATGCAGCATGGCGGGGGCATGGGAATGGGCATGATGGGAGGCGGCATGGGTGGCATGAACCATGGTTCTGGTTCATCTGCCTCTGGCTCCATGCAAGGCATGCAGCACGAAGGCGGCATGATGGGCATGATGGGTGAAGGCGGGGGAATGATGCTGTCGATGGCTCATCCGATTCACCTTCACGGACAGCAGTTTCAGGTTTTGAGCCGCTCTATGAGCGGGGATGATTTAGCTGATTATGAAACGGTGAAAGACGGCCTGATCAGCAATGGATTTAAGGATACGGTTCTCTTGATGCCGGGAGAAAAAATTAGGCTCATCAAGCCCTTTGAAGACTTCAAGGGTCGCTTCATGTATCACTGCCACAATCTTGAACATGAAGATCTGGGCATGATGCGGGAGTTCGAGATTTACTAGCGATTAAGAACGAAGGGCCCGTGAAAACAGATCACGGGCCCTTCGGTGATGCCATTCACGATGAATGGGTGTAAGTCCTTTTCATGAGTTGGACTCTTCCCAACGCCCGGTCAATGCGCAGCTTGAGTTCATCAAGCCACAAACCGGCTTCTCTATCGATTTTGGTTGCCGTTTCATCCAGTTCCTGACTGCCAGTGATCTGAATGGAGTAGCTGGATGAGGTGAAATCGATGGCTGCACGAAGGATCTCCGTACCATCTACGTAGCTCGCCGTAATCCGCTTGCCATCGGCGCTGTCGAACGCCCAACGATCATGATCACTGCTCTCATCCAAACGGCTCACATGCCGGTTCCCGGCATTCTTGAGGGTTGTCGAAATGTATTCAGGCCAAGTCTTTGCGCGATTGCTGTCATCTGCGGCAAGCCCTGTGGCCAGAAGAATGGCCAGTTCTACGTCGTTCCGGTCAAGTCCTGAAGGAACATTCGCCTGGACGGAAGGTTTCGGGATCGAGACACAGCCCAGCATGGAAAGAGCCATCAGGCCGGCAATCAATTTAAGTCGCATGGAAGCCTCTTGGTGAGCGGGTAACAGAAATCTAAATGGGTAGAGGTGGTCACATGTGGCCACCAGGACATGATTCTATGCCAAGTCTAGGGATTAGCCGTTTGGGTGTTGGCAGGGTGATAAAACTGGGGGGTATCCCTCGGATTTTTGAAGGTCGGGTTTTCGTAGTTCGTGCTGCTCAGGCCATGTGGATCGTCATCGAGAGTGGTGATGCCCGGGGATTGACCCTGACGGGTGCCAATCCCATCGCCCCAGCCCCCGAGATTGGTTCCAAGCTCCATCCCTCCCGTTCCATATTCGGTGCCCGGATTGGTCATGCCCATGCCGTAGCCTCCCATCCCCATGCCGTAACCCCCCATACCACCCATTCCCATCCCGACAGGGGCCATGCCCATGGGGCTGAGTGCATAGCCATTGCCACCGCCCATAAAGGCAGCTCCGCAACCCGTCAGGATCAAGGCCAGCGATACATTTAAAAAGACCCCGCGGAAAAGAGCATGGAAGTTGATCAAGGCGCTTCCTGTTTCTTGGAGTTTGAGGAAAGGTCCTCAGCCGGGTCGCTGATCACATAGAGATCGTATGGGAGGGCCAGCGTATCGAGTACTAAAGAGAATGGGAGATCCAGAACCAAGATAGGACCGACCAGGACGCCAGTCCACGCAGGATTCAGCTTGCCCTCAACGGTGGTGACCAAATCACTGCCATCGCGCTGTATGCCGGGGTAGACCGTCCACCGGGATTCAGGGGTGTCAATGCGGCTCCGAACACTAC
>CAYFOC010000197.1:0-3387 GCA_964344615.1 uncultured Methylococcus sp. | reverse complement strand
GACGTGGTTCACTAGGAACGGACACCTGGTTAAGGGAAAATCCTTAACTGAGGTGCACAATGACCAAAAGACGACGTTATTCGGATGAGTTCAAGTTGGACGCCATCCGGTTGGTGAAAGAACAAGGGTACAACCGATCAGAGGCAGCCAGGAATCTCGGGATTGATCCTGGCATGTTGGGTCGGTGGATTCTTGAACAAGATAGGAAGGAAACTGGATCCGGTCCAGATGCCCTTGCCGGAGATCTTCAAAATGAGGTGAAACGCCTCCGCGAAGAGAACCGTAAGCTCAAAATGGAGCGCGAAATCTTGGTAAAGGCGGCGGCCTTCTTCGCGAAAGAGTCGAGCTGAGATTTCAGTTCGTTGCCCAAGAGAAGAAGGTCTACCCGGTATCCATGTTGTGCCGGGTGATGGGCGTCAGTCGTAGCGGATTCTATGACTATGAAAAGAGAATGGATCAGGATCCAGACCCTGATCATCTGGATCTGGTGGAGATGGTCCGAAATATTTCGGACTCATCCGACCACACCTATGGGGCGCGCCGCATGTCCAGGGCCTTAAAGGCACTGGGATATGAGATCGGTAGGCGGCGAGCCAGAACGCTGATGCGTGAAGCAGGTATTTGGGTCCGGTATCGAAAGAAATACCGTGTGACGACCAATAGCCGTCATAGCCATCCTGTCTTTCCTAACCGACTGGAAAGGAACTTTAGGATGGAAAGGCCCAATCAGGCCTGGGTTGGTGACATCACATATTTGTGGACCCACGAGGGATGGCTTTATCTGGCGGTCGTGATAGACCTTTATTCCCGCAAGATCGTGGGATGGTCGATGAGTCAGCGGATCAATGCCCGTCTCGCCTGCGATGCGTTTCAGATGGCTATATGGAGCCGGCGACCCGAGGAAGGAATGATTTTTCACTCTGATCGTGGGGTTCAATATGCGAGCCATGAGTTCCGAGGGCTTTTGAAAGCCAACGGTATTCTGGGGAGCATGAGCCGAAAAGGCGACTGTTGGGATAACAGCGTTGTTGAGAGCTTCTTCGGGAAGCTGAAGTCTGAACGAGCTCATTGGAGGAACTATCAGACCCGTTCGGAGGCTCGCGCCGATATCGTGCAATACATCACGATGCGACATAACAGCCTTCGGCTCCATTCGTATCTGGACTATTTGAGTCCCGACGAATTTGAAAGAAGAGGCCAGTTGGCCAAAGCGGCTTAATCGAGTGTCCGTTAAACCTTGACCACGTCACATTGATTCAAATTGGTACGTTTTGGTCAGATGCTTAAAACGTTGAGACCAGATAGCAAATAGGCCCACCGAGGTGAGCCTCATTCGTAGATGTGCCATGCGAAAACGGTCAGACTTGTCCGGGCGATTTCATGCTGGCGAATGAAGATAGAACCTTAGGCAAAAACCCAAGCCCACCTCTGGACGGTGGACCTGGGTCGTTCTGGCTAGATGCCTTTAAAGTCCGAGATCCTTAATAAATTCCTGTGTGAATCCCCAAGCCGGAATGCTGGGTACAGAGCTGCAGATGGGGGAGGCATACGCGGACGTGCATGGGGTATCGCGATCCACGGACCAGAAGTGTATCCCCGAAATACCATTCGTCTTGGCCCATTGAGTCATCGTTGCCGCATCCTTCAATGAAAAGAGCTCATTGTTGACATCATTCACGCCAATCATCGGCGTCAACTCGATGTGGTTATAGGGAACCCCATAACGGGCCGTCAGATTCTTTGCCGCTTGAATGGCCGTCTGCCCCATATCGCAAAGACCGTCTGAACCTACCACACAGACACCGGCGCCCGGGCTACCATAATCCATCACCATCAGGTTGATGGTGTAGTTGTTCAAGGGATACTTCGTCAGGGCGTTCATCACGTAACCCCCCAAGGGGCTCAGATCTCCATTAGGAGCTGACCCTGACAGACCATTCGTTGAGCCCAACGTAGCCAGAGTAAAGCTGAACCTAAGATTGGGGTAGCTAGCCTGGACGTCATAAACGGACTTCACTAAGGCCGTAATATCGGACTGACTTTGCCCCCCCTCGATATCAAAATCGATGCCGACCAGGTTGGCCGAAGCGTAACGATTGATAAATGACTGCATACCTGTGGATGAGGCGCAGAAAAAGGCCCCTGCGGCGCCACCCGTTGCTATGACATAGTTCCGATTTTGCGCTGTGAAGAGTGGAATATTTGCCTTGGCGATGGAATCCGCAGCAACTCCACCCCAGTTTTCACTGCCGCATTGTCCTGTTGCGAATGCCAGAGTGACAGCAGGCACCTTTTGAGGAAGCGCTTGCAGCAAAGGGGTAAGCGTCCCGGTCACACTTGTCGAAGCGATATTGGTATTCCAGTTCAGAGAGTTCGTTACATCCTTATAGGGACTGAAGAGAAACCCCCCAGCCACAGCACCTGTGGGAAGCGGTGCAGAGGGTGTCGTGGACGTTGTGCTCGAGGTTCCGGAGCCTGATGAACTATTCATGCTGCCAGAGGTTCCAGATCCAGAGGGTTGAGTGGATGTGCTGGATCCAGAACTCGCTGCAACCGAGCTTGCAAATTGAAGGCTCACATTAGGCGTCGTGCTGACAGCACTCTGAAGTGCTTGAGGATTCAGTCCATTAAATCCGCTGGAGGTCACCGCACCGGGTGCAAGACCAGCAGACCATGCAGGGGGCGTCAGAGTGACGGTTCCGTCACCACCAATCGCGACGTTGAAATTCCACGGTCCTCCCTGAAAGACACTCGATGCCGTGACAACATCAGGAAACTTGAGCGTGGCTTTCCAGCCAGAAGTACCCGCAGGCAGGGTTTGCCCAGAAAGGTTCTGAACCGAGATGTTTCCTCCAAAGCCACCAGTCCAGGCACTATCCACGCTCAAAGTCAGCTGAAGACTGGTTGTCGTTTGAACCGTGCTGCCAGACGGCGTTGAACCAGATGATGTACCCGAGGGGGAACTGGATGTACCTGTGCCAGCCGTCGTAGTTGAAGAGGTGGATGAACTGGCTGTCGCATTCTGAGAAAGGGTCGTCACGGTCTGCTGTGCATTGGCTGCCGTCATGACTGAAGCCACACAGGGTGCCCCATTGAAGGTACAGTTACTAAGGATAAAGCTTGGGTCTAGGACACCGGTGCCATTAAAGCCGAGCTTGATCACGGAGTTGGCTGCAACCCCCGAACTCCAACTCGGAGAAGTCAGTGTATAGGTGCTGGTGCTGGGGTCATATGTGGCTGATGCGTTCCAGAAGGATGTGGCTTGCGCCTCTTTCCCAAGATTGGGAGATTGAAAAGTCAGGGTCCATGGGCCAGTGATTGCAGTCGGGATCCATACATCGACTTCGCCGGTGTATCCTGCCCAGTTATCCTGCGCAGTTCCCCATG
>CAYFOC010000196.1:0-3402 GCA_964344615.1 uncultured Methylococcus sp. | reverse complement strand
AGGCATCAATCTGAAGCTCGTCACCACTCATCAATGCGTAATAACGTGCACGACTTCCAGGAAGCAGGACCTTTGCGGCTTCGAGATCGGTTACATTCATCAGGACTCTGGGTGCCAATGAAAAGAGATCGCCCCGTTTATCCGGCTCATAACGGATGATGCCTGCGATGGTTAGATGGGCTTCACCGAGTTCTACACCCTCCCCAATCTTGAGCTTGAGGCGCTCAAGCACCCCTGACTCCACCCAGACGGATCCTTGGGATGGAACAGCATGCTCCGGCTCTTCAACAACTCCTCCCTTGAATTCAACCCGGTACTGTCCCCGCAATGGGAAAGCACCGGGAACGGCCTTTGTACTGACCATAAGCAAGTCATCCTGATGGAGCAGAACAGTCGAAAACTCGATCGTGGATAGGGATTGAAGTCCTCGACGCCGTGCTTCCTCCATCCAGGCCTCGGGAATCGGTACAGCGGAGGCTACAGCAAGATCTGCACCCAGATATTCACTGGATCGAAATTCAAGCGTGCGCGTCAAACGGTCACTTAAGAGATGTATCGATGTCAGTGCCCCAACGGCAAGCATGAGGGAAAGCATCATCATGGTCAGACCACCCCCACGAAGATCCCTCACAAAAAGCTGGAGGGCCGTTTTCAGAATGATGCGATTAGCCCGCATGCGAGGACTCAACGATCTTTCCTGCCTCAAGGCGAATCTGGTGCCGACAACGCTCTGCTAATCGGGATTCATGAGTCACTAGAATGAGGGTGGTTCCGGCTTCCGCATTCAAGTTGAACAAGAGATCAGCAATGCGTGTCCCGGTCGCCGCATCGAGATTTCCAGTCGGTTCATCTGCAAAAAGGCACTGTGGTTGATGCACGAATGCCCGCGCGATTGCAACACGTTGCTGCTCACCCCCCGAGAGCATCGCTGGATAATGACCCAGCCGCTCGCCGAGGCCCACATGGGTCAGAAACTCTGTGGCCAGCCGTTTTGCCTGCCGTGAACCTTTGAGTTCAAGCGGTAACATGACATTCTCAAGGGCTGTCAGGTGTCCCAACAAAAGAAAAGATTGAAAAACAAAGCCCACGGATCGTGCGCGTAGCCGCGCTCGCCCTGATTCATCCATATGGGTTAATGAATGACCCTCGAGGAGAATTTCCCCATGGCTAGGGAGATCAAGACCCGCCATTAAGGCGAGCAGCGTGGTCTTACCCGATCCTGACGCTCCCTGGATGGCCAGACTGTGGCCCCTTTCAACTGAGAAGTTCAAGCCTTTGAGGATGGACAATGAACCCTCTGGCGTCATCACGTGTTTATGAACGTCAATGACCTGTATCATGTGCCTTACGCCTGTTTCTTGGAGTTGAACTTGCGTCATCTCAATGTCCTACTACTTTGCATCCTTGTCTCAACCGTGGTGCCTGCATCCGCGACCACCGTATTGGTGTTGGGCGATAGTATCAGTGCTGCCTATGGACTGGACAGAGTCGAGGATGGATGGGTCAGTCTGCTTCAATCGAAACTTTCCGCACAAAATGTCCACGTCGAAAACGCCAGCATCTCCGGAGACACCACCCGAGGAGGGCTGGATCGTCTCCCTGGCTTAATGGAAGAGTTTCATCCCGATCTACTGTTGATTGAACTTGGGGGTAACGATGGGCTCCGGGGCCTCACCCCTCAACAGATGAAGAGTAATCTCCTTGCCATGATCCAAATGGCTGAACGTCAGCGAACCCGGTGTGTCCTTCTTGGCATGAAAATCCCACCGAATTACGGCAAGGCTTTTGCCGAACGTTTTGAGTCGGTCTATGCGGATGTCGCGCAACAAACAAAAGTCACTCTGTTACCATTTCTATTGCAAGGGGTAGGGGGAGTCACCACTTATATGCAATTGGATGGCATACACCCCAATCACGATGCCCAGCCCCTCATCATGAATCAGGTCTATAACACCCTTCTGCCACTATTGTCCCCAACGCCTTCCGCATCTCGCAGCAAGAAATAACCATGACCCTTGAGACCCTCATTGAATCGATCAAATCAGGCACTCCGGTGAGTTTCAGTCAAACCATCGAAGTCATCCAGGCGCATTATCAATACACGCCGAGCCGCTTTACTAACGGCTTGAATGAACATGCCATCGTCAACGAAGCCGGTACCAATGAAGGTTCTTGTCGGATATTTGCCTTTGCGCGTTTGCATGGTCTGAGTGAATCCGAAACGCTGCAACTTTTTGGTGATTTCTATCGAAAAGACGTTCTCGAACATCCCGATGCTCAAGATCATCTCAATATCCGCACTTTCATGAAATACGGATGGGCGGGCATTCATTTCGATCATGCCGCGCTTAGTGCCCTATGACACCTCATCCTCGTGAATCATGGATCATAAGAAATCATCACTCCATCATCCAGGCTCACTGCTGATTGGCGTCTTTGGTGTTGTTTTCGGGGATATCGCCACAAGTCCGCTCTATGCGTTGCGTGTAATCTTTGGAAACACGGGGTTATCACCTTCAACGGATAATGTCTTCGGGATACTCTCCATAGTTTTCTGGGCGCTGACTTTGGTGGTTGGGCTTAAATACTGCCTCTTTCTCATGCGTGCCGATAACAAAGGGGAAGGGGGCATCATGGCGCTCATGACGCTCGTCCTGAGAAGCACGCAAGATCCTTCGAGACGCCGGAAGATCCTCACGCACATCGGGCTCATTGGCACGGCGCTGTTTTTTGGTGATGCGGTCATTACCCCTGCCATTTCAATGCTAAGCGCCGTTGAAGGCCTTAAAGTCGTAGAGCCCACCTTAAAGCCATACGTCATTCCGGTCGCCTTGTTCTTGCTGTTCTTACTGTTCTTGGTCCAACGCCGCGGTACCATCTTCATGATGCGTTTTTTTAGCCCCATCATGATCCTTTGGCTGGTCGTGCTCGGTGGACTCGGTATAGCCAGCATCATCAAAACGCCAAGTGTGTTGTTGGCGCTAAACCCCTTGTATGGACTGCATTTCCTGATCGTTGCCAAGACACAATCCCTCATTGTGTTGGGAGCCTTGATACTCGTGGTCACGGGGGCAGAAGCCTTGTTTGCGGACATGGGCCACTTTGGACGAAGCCCGATCCGTCGTGCTTGGTTCGGCCTGGTATTTCCAGCCTTGATGCTGAACTATTTGGGGCAGGGCGCGTTACTGATGAGAAGTCCCGAAGCATCGGTGAATCCCTTCTATCTACTAGGCCCCGACTGGAGCCTCATTCCTTTGCTCGTGCTTGCGAGCTTTGCCACACTCGTAGCCTCACAAGCCGTCATTACCGGTGCCTTTTCGCTGGCATGGCAGGCCGTCCAACTGGGTTACCTTCCAAGGCTGAGAATTCGTCACACGAGTTCAGGTAAACACGGCCAGATCT
>CAYFOC010000195.1:0-3404 GCA_964344615.1 uncultured Methylococcus sp. | reverse complement strand
GCATCGTGGCCAAAAACGCCATCATGATGATTGACTTTGCCATGACCGCCCAACGTGTCGAGGGCCTGACGCCCCGCGAAGCGATTCATAAGGCTTCCCTCTTGAGACTACGTCCCATTCTGATGACCACCATGGCCGCACTTCTTGCAGGGGTTCCTCTTGCATTAGGTACGGGTATGGGGGAAGAAATGCGGAGGCCTCTCGGCGTCGTCATCATTGGTGGGCTTGTTTTCAGTCAGATCATGACCCTCTACACCACGCCCTGCATTTACCTTGGCTTTGATCTCATGGCCAAACGTTTTCGTGCCAGGCTAGGCATGCAATCAGAACCGTCCGGCGAATGACGTTCAGGATCAAGGCCGTCTGATGGCGCTGAACCCCTCTGCCCTCTTTATCCGACGCCCCGTCGCCACCACCCTGCTGACGATTGCGATCAGCCTCATCGGGGTGCTGGCCATGCTGCAATTGCCTGTTGCACCGCTGCCGCAAATCGAATTCCCTGCCATTCAGGTCAATGCCATGCTCCCGGGTGCCAGCCCAGAAACGATGGCAAGTACCGTGGCTACCCCTCTGGAACGTGCGTTTGGGCGCATTTCCGGCATCACGGAGATGACCTCGTCCTCGAGTCTCGGCAGCACCTCGGTCACCCTTCAGTTCGCACTGGATCGGGATATCGATGCCGCCTCCCGGGATGTCCAGTCCGCTATCAATGCGGCTCGAAGTTTCCTGCCGCCGAACCTTCCGACGCTTCCGAACTACCGGAAGGTCAATCCGGCCGACAGTCCCGTCATCATCCTGGCCCTCTCCTCGGATCTGTATCCGATTTCCAAGGTCTACGACGTCGCTTCTTCACTTCTTCAGCAGCGTCTGTCCCAGATGCCAGGCGTCGGGCAAGTCATGCTCGGCGGCGGATCTCTTCCTGGGATCCGAATCGACCTCATTCCAGCCTATCTGAACCACTATGGCTTGGGGCTTGAAGACGTACGGCGGGTGATCCAGAGTCAGAACATCCGTCGTCCGGTCGGCATGATTCAAAATCAGGACCTGTCCTGGATATTGAGGCCGACGGATCAATTGGTGAAGGTCGAGGACTATCGCAACCTGATCCTGACCACCGCCAAAGGCACCCACTTGCGCCTCGGCGATGTGGCCAATGTCCAATATGCACCGGAAGATGCGCGGGCCATCGGTTTCAATGGGGATGAGCCCTGCGTCATCCTTCTGGTCAATCGATACCCCGGCGCCAACATCATCGATACCGCGGACCATGTCATCAAGAATCTGCCCATGCTGCAGGCCTCGATTCCAAGCGGCATGAATCTTCGTCAGGTCGTTGATCGCACGATTACCATCCGGGCCAGCGTTCACGACATCGAGTTGAGCCTTGTGGTTTCGATCCTCCTCGTGGTCGTTGTGGTCTATCTCTTCCTTGGAGAATTCCGCACCACCTTGATTCCGGTCATCGCCATCCCGGTCTCGATCCTTGGGACCTATGCCGTC
Source organism: uncultured Methylococcus sp. (assembly GCA_964344615.1). GTDB lineage: Bacteria > Pseudomonadota > Gammaproteobacteria > Methylococcales > Methylococcaceae > UBA6136. The sequence continues at coordinate 1,904 of CAYFOC010000195.1, read as the reverse complement.
ATGTATCTATTGGGCTACAGCCTCAACAACCTGACATTGATGGCGCTTACCGTGGCCACGGGCTTTGTGGTGGATGATGCCATTGTCGTCACCGAGAATATCTCGCGACATTTCGATCGTGGCCTCGGTGCCGTCGAAGCCGCGCTTCAGGGGTCCAAGGAAATCGGCTTCACGGTGTTATCGATTTCCATCTCACTGGTAGCCGTCTTTCTGCCTTTGCTTCTGATGGAAGGGATGATAGGTCGCTTGTTTCGGGAGTTTTCCGTCACGCTGGCCGCTGCCGTCCTGATTTCGATGGTGATTTCTCTCATCACGACGCCCATGCTCTGTAGTCTGTTTCTCAGGCATCAGACTCCGAAGCAGGATGCCTCAAGGGGATTTCAACGTCTCACCCAGTCGTTTCAACATCGCGTTGAGAGCGGGTATGAACGCGGCATTCGCTGGGTCGTCAACCACCAGGCCTTCATGCTCGTGGTGACCCTTCTGACCATTATCGGCACCATCCATCTGTATACCGTGATCCCCAAGGGATTTTTCCCTCAGCAAGATACCGGTCGACTCATGGGACAAGTCATTGCGGACCAACAAACCTCTTATCAGGCCATGGTTGACCGGGTTAAGGACTATCTCCGCATCATGGGAGAGGAGCCTGCCCTCGCGACCGTTGTGGGCTTTACAGGGGGCGCAGGCCCTGGAGGGGGAGGAAGTTCCGTGAATACCGCTCGTGTATTCGGTGCCCTCAAGCCGCTTTCAGAACGAAAGCTGTCTGCCGATCAGGTCATTGGAAGATTGCGCAGCAAGATGCTTCAGGTCCCGGGCGGTCAGTTGTTTCTCATGCCGCCCCAGGATCTTCGCATCGGCGGAAAACTCAGCCCGACGCAGTGGCAATATTCGCTCCTTGCACCGACCCTTGATGATCTCAAGATCTGGTCCCCCAAAGTGCTTGAGGCCCTGAAAACGATTCCTGAAATCGTCGATCTGAACATGGACCACCAGAATGCAGGGCTCAGCGCACAGGTCGAGATTAATCGCGATACGGCGATGCGCCTTGGGGTTTCGATACAGGCCATCGACGATACCCTCTACGATGCCTTTGGCCAACGCCAGGTCTCAACGCTCTACGGTCCCTTGAATCAGAACCATGTCGTACTCGGTGTTCCATTGGATCGGGCCACCCATGCCGATGCACTACAGGATATCTATGTCACCAGTCGCACCGGCCAACAGGTTCCCCTGCGTCAGGTGGCCACATTCAAGATTGATAACCTTCCCTTGCAGGTGAATCACCTGGATCAGTTTCCTTCGACGACCTTCTCTTTCAATCTGATACCCGGATACTCCCTGAGCCAGGCGCTTGAAGCCATCAAGGAGGCCGAGGCCAAGATCAGTCTTCCGCAAGACATCAAGGGCCTGTTCCAGGGTGCAGCCAAAGCCTTCCAGGCCTCAAACAAGAGCATGCCCTTTCTGATCCTGGCTGCGTTGGTCAGTGTCTACCTGGTCCTTGGGATCCTGTACGAAAACACGCTCCACCCCCTGACGATTCTTTTGACCATCCCATCGGCCGGCGTGGGCGCCCTGCTGGGCTTGATGCTGTTTGGGATCGAACTGAACGTGATTGGCATGATCGGGATCATCCTTCTCATTGGGATCGTCAAGAAGAACGCCATCATGATGATCGATTTTGCCTTGCACCTCGAACAACACGAAGGCCTCGATCCCAGGGAAGCGATCATCAAGGCCTGTCTGCTGCGCTTCCGTCCCATCATGATGACCACCCTCGCAGCCATCTTTGGCGCGCTTCCGCTGGCCTTTGGTCGTGGCCCAGGATTTGAGATTCGTCAGCCTCTCGGCATCAGCATTATCGGGGGGTTACTTCTGAGTCAGGTCATAACCTTGTACAGTAC
>CAYFOC010000194.1:0-3439 GCA_964344615.1 uncultured Methylococcus sp. | reverse complement strand
GTTCGCTATCCCTCCCCGCCTTGAAGGACGGGGTTTCTCGCGAAATTCACGATGACGACCAACTTCTCCCAACTTACGCCAACCGGATTCCTGCAAACCTTCGTGCTGGAGTTGATGCAACTCGCCGAGGAAGCAACGAATCATCAAACGGAAGAAATCATTGAACGAATTGCGCACTCCGCCAGTGAATTCTTTGAAGTGGCTTATCGAGAAGAATTTCGATTGGAAGAAAAGCTCGACCTTGAGCGCTACGCAGAAGTGATTCTTGGTTTGAAAAATCACATCGGCGGTCAATTTTCATTACAGGAACTCAGTCCTGAGGGTATTCACGTCACTAGCAGTCACTGCCCGTTTGGGGAAGGTGTTAAGCATTCGCCTGAACTATGCAGGATGACATCCAGCGTTTTTGGCGGCATTGCCGCCCGCAACTTTGGTTATGCCAAGGTGGAGTTGAGAGAACGCATTGCTCTTGGCCACTCTCAGTGTTCGGTATTCGTTCACCTTGATCCTGAGCAAGCGCATTCGCATAAGGGGATTGAATATCGGGAACAACAGGTGGCGAGGAAGTGCGGGGAAGGCTCCCCCATTCAAAATCGCATCGATGAAAGGCTTCACGCACTGTGGTGTCAGACCAAACCCTGTACCTTGGGTCCTCAGGATTTGAATCGTCCGATCCTGATCGCTGAATCTGAAGCGATGCAAAATGTTTTAAACGCCATTGAGATGATTGCTCCTACACCTGCAACAGTACTGATCGAAGGCGAGACAGGCGTTGGAAAAGAGTTGGCGGCCCGTGCGATCCACGCCATGAGTAACCGTGTGGGCCAACCCTTTATTGCGGTCAACTGTGGCGCGATTCCTGAAGGCATTATCGAAAGCGTACTTTTCGGTCATGAAAAGGGAGCCTTCACCGGGGCGATTGAAGTCCACCATGGATATTTCGAACGCGCTAACGGGGGAACGTTGTTCCTGGATGAGGTTGATGCTTTGAGCCCTGCGGCACAAGTCCGCTTATTACGTGTATTGCAGGAGGGAGAAATCGAGCGCGTAGGCGCACGCAACAGTCTCAAGGTCGATGTCAGGATCGTCGCGGCAACAAACCAAGGGCTACTCGGGGCCGTCGAAGCGAATCATTTCCGGCAGGATCTCTTTTATCGTCTCAATGTTGTGAATCTCGTGATTCCACGATTAGCGGAGCGACGAGAAGATATCCCGCCCCTCGTTGATCTTATTCTCAAGCGTCTATCCATCCGTTATGGAAAGAGCGTCCTTGAGGTAAGCAAAGCGCTGATGCAAAGGCTCATGACGTATGACTGGCCAGGGAATGTGCGTGAACTGGAAAACACATTAGAACGAGCGGTTCTTTTCAGTAGGGACACGGAGCTGAAAGATGTTCAATTTGCACTGAGATCCTCTGCCCGTCCCGCAGATCAAGATGCTCATAGCGAGCACAAACAATTGATCGAGCAGACAGAAAGGGCCTATCTGGAAAAAACACTGAGCCGTCACAATGGCAATGTCGAAAGCATAGCTATTGAAATGTCAGTCAGTCGCCGCTCTGTGTATTTAAAGCTTAAGAAATATGGACTTGAGCCAGCCAAGTATCGAAAACAGGAGAAAATCTAAAGTCGGTCAGAAATCGAGTGATCCCCTGCTTGACTCGCTCTCCCGCCCTTTTGCTTTTGACCTAGCTGCCTTCCTGATGAATGTCCCGACGCCTCGCGGCGTCAGTAGTGCCTGGGCCAGCGTTTTGCCTTCGGCTTCCTCCAGATTCGCAGTTACCCGCGACACCCTTGCCGGCTGAGTAGATAGCTTTCACCTCCTCGTAATTGCGCCCTGCTGGGCGCACCGCCAAAAAAAACCGGCCACAAGGACCGGTTTAAAGAGATTGAAGCGCCATCTGAGAAAGCGGTTCAAATCACAGAGCCACATTAACGGAGTCACATCACGAGAATTAAGCTCGAATGTGGGACTCATCGCAAAAAACCAGAGCGAATAAAAAACACCACATCGATACCAGTTAGGGATATAGAGATAACCCACAAGAATAAAACCTATAGAACCTTATGGCATATGCGTATAACTAACGCTACCTTCAGGTTCGGTGGTCCGGGCCTCATAATCGGGATCGTAATCCTCACCGCGTGCTTTACGTCTTAATCACCAGTTGCAGGCCGCGACAAAACCGACGCCCACGGCATCAGCCCAAATTCTCTATGAAACTTCAGCAATTACGTTACATCCGTGAAGTCTTTCAGAATGACCTCAACGTCTCGGCAACGGCAGAGCGGCTCTACACGTCACAACCTGGGATCAGCAAGCAGATCCGCCTCCTTGAAGAAGAACTCGGAATTGATATTTTCATTAGAGGCGGCAAACAGTTCGTGGGGGTTACACCTGGGGGTGAGCATGTTCTTAGGCTTTCTGCAGACATCCTCAGCAGAGTCAGCGACATCCGAAAAATCGCTCAGGAATACCACGATCGGGAAGTCGGTGAACTCTCGATAGCAACCACTCATAGTCAGGCAAGATATGCTCTGCCGAAAGTGATCAAGCGGTTCATGGAGAAATATCCGAATATTAGACTCACGATTCATCAGGGAACCCCCACTCAGATCGCCGAGTTGGTATCCAAGGGTAATGTTGATCTTGCGATAGCCACTGAAGGTACCGATCTTTTCGAGAATCTGGCAAAACTCCCGTGCTATCAGTGGAATCGCAGCGTCATAGTGCCTCACGGTCATCCATTAACTGAAATACAGGATCTAACCCTTAAGGACATCGCTCAATTTCCGATCATCACTTACACGTTTGGATTCACAGGCCGATCACAACTGGACCAAGCCTTTGAAAAAGCGGGCATCAAACCCCAGGTTGCCTTGACTGCCGTTGATGCCGATGTCATCAAGACCTATGTTCGCCTCGGGCTTGGGGTTGGCATTGTTGCCCACATGGCGCATGATCCCCTGACAGATGGCGATCTGGTCCCTGTGGAAGCGGCCCACCTCTTCCAACCCAGCACCACGAAGATCGTCATTCGCCGAGAAGCCTATCTTAGAAGTTTTCTTTATGACTTCATTGAGATCGTTGCCCCGCATCTCACCCGAGAAATCGTGGATCAGGGAATCCAGATCCGCGAAAAGCATCAGTGGGATGAATTGTTCGGCAATCTAAAGCTTCCGATCCTGTGACATTGAGATTCACGATTACCTAAGAAACGTTTTGATGGCCTTTTTGGAACAATTGCTGGCGACCAACCTTTCCTCCCTTCTCGGTGGGGCCCTTATCGGAATTGCGGCAACTAGTTTGTTGCTCCTAAACGGTAGAATTGCAGGCGTAAGCGGAATAGCCGGGGGGCTTGCCGACCCAAAGCCTCATGGCCTGGGGTGGCGAATATCCTTTACGCTCGGACTACTGGCCGGGGGATTTATTGCCTTGG
>CAYFOC010000193.1:0-3468 GCA_964344615.1 uncultured Methylococcus sp. | reverse complement strand
GACGCGTACTGGTTCGAAGGTGACTGCCACGAGGCCCTTGAAGAGGATCCTGCTGGGCATCCGCGATGAGAAGATCAGCTACCTGAACCATGGCTCCACCGACCTTCGTCATTAGCGGCCTTAGGGCATCAGAAGCGACGGCGAAAATGACCGTCCAACCCTGACTTGCCGCATAGTCAATGAAGGCGTGTGCCAACATTTCCTGCTCAGTTGGACTGCAAATGGGATCCCCCATCGCCACGGCACAAGCATGATGGAGATGAAATCCAATGAAACCGTCGATTTCAGGAATCCGGAAAGTCTGGCAGATGGGATCCAGAGTGCTATGGGAGACGGCTCCGCCATAACGTCGAACAAGGGCTACGTCTGAAGATAATGAGGGGGTGACCCGATGGTCATCTATTGAAGCGGACACGTCTGACCCATGAATGAAGTAACTCCATATTGCCGTCCAAAAATTTCTGGTCCGGAGACCGCAATATTACAAGGTTGCAATTCAATCATCCGACCCAACATGCCAACTCTTGGAAAATCCTCAGAAAGATTTGCTAGATCAATACCTGACTTACATTCTTTCGATTGGACGCATAGGTTCAGCAAACATAGTCTCCACTCATGGATAAACGGACAAATTCCGAAATGTCCGATGGGTGCTTGGCACGTGAGGCGCCCAATTTTCACAGGAATCGACCCCACCGATCACATTGTGATCGGCCAGTGAATCATTTTTTGGTTCACGAAGGGTCTTGGCAAATCATATGGCACGGCTCAAACGCCGGGCGTTGGAGGGAACCATGTCAGCGAGCATTCAAGCGATCACTCAATCATCAGCACTCTCAGGCATTCAAGTGATCCCCACAGGGACAGCGGTGGGAGCAGAAGTAAGAGGTCTCGATTTGAGAGAAATCAACGATGAGATCTTTGAGCGCGTCCTTAAGGCTTGGCATGAACATTCAGTACTTCTGTTCAGAGGACAGGAACTCAGCGACCAGGACCTCATTTCTTTTAGCCGAAGGTTTGGTGAACTCGACTGGGCGCCCATACAGGAAGACGGACGTCGTTTCGTCGAGGGATTGCCTGAGATTTACGTGGTCTCCAATGTCAAAGTGAATGGAAGCCCCATCGGAAGCTTAGGAGATGGTGAGGCGGTATGGCACACCGACATGTCCTATCTTGACCTCCCACCGAAGGCGAGCCTTCTTTACTCCGTTGAAGTTCCCCTAGTTGGCGGGAATACCTCTTTCTGCTCCATGCATCGCATCTACGATGCCCTTCCGGCAAGTTTGAAGGTAAGAATTGCCAGGCTCAGGATTAAGCATGATGGAACCTTTAATAGTGGAGGCTTTGTAAGGCAGGGTGTGACACCCACCGGCGATCCCATGACGTCCCCCGGAGCGATCCATCCCCTAGTTTCCACTCATCCGGTTACAGGAAGAAAGTCGCTCTATCTCGGTCGACGCCAGAATGCCTATCTTGTTGGATTAGAACGTGAAGAATCAGAGGCGCTGCTTGATGAACTTTGGAGCTTCGTCAGCCATAAAGAATTCATCTGGGAACACAAGTGGCGCGTAGGAGATCTCGCCTTATGGGACAACCGCTGCACGATGCATCGCCGTGACGCATTTGACCCACAGAGCCGGCGCATCCTGCATCGGACCCAAATTCACGGGGATCAGCGTCCGGTCTAATGAAGATACTTTCCCGATCTAACACGATTCTGCTGATCATATGTCTGATGTATCTGATCCTCTATGTGGATCGGGTCAACATTTCAACGGTTGCACCACTCATCAAGGCCGATCTGGCCTTGAGCAACACCCAGATCGGCTTAGCCTTATCGGCATTCGCATATCCTTATGCGGCATTTCAGCTCATCGGCGGCTATCTAGGGGATAAATTCGGTGCTCGCATGACGCTGACCGTCAGCGTTTTGATTGTCAGTGTCGCGACCGCTTCCACGGCTTTCGCAGGAAGCCTCGCCGCTCTGTTTATGGCTCGGATTGCTCTTGGTATTGGCGAAGGCGCCACGCTACCTACCGCAACCCGGGCCATGGCCTTATGGATACCAGAGAACCGCTGGGGATTTGCCCAAGGCATCACCCATACATTTGCTCGTCTCGGCAACGCCCTGACACCACCATTGATCGTTTTGCTGTTGGGAGCGATGTCGTGGCGCGAATCATTTCTAGTGGTCGCCCTGTTCAGCTTGGTCTGGGTCATCGTGTGGATTTGGTATTTGCGATACATACCCAAAGACAAGCCATCCACGCCTAGTGCAGCGTCAAGCGATAGCAACCTCAACAGAAGGGGCGTCAACGAACCGGTTCCTTGGCTGAGGCTTTTGCGCCGGATGCTCCCTGTTACCGCTGTTGATTTTTGTTACGGTTGGACGCTTTGGCTATTTTTGAGCTGGATCCCTTCGTTCTTCTATCAAAACTACCAGCAAGACCTCAAGCAATCCGCCCTGTTCTCAACCGGGGTATTTCTCGCCGGCGTTGCGGGTGATACTGCCGGTGGATTATTGAGTGACCACATCCTTCGGCGAACAGGAAATCGGACAGTTGCACGTCGCAACGTCATCGTCATGGGCATGCTGGGTGGCTTGGTCTTCCTGATACCCGTCATGCTTGTTCATGACATCAAGATTGCTGCACTCTCGCTCGCCGCAGCTTTCTTCTGTGTCGAACTCGTCGTGGCTCCTCTTTGGGTTGTCCCCATGGACATCGCTCCCAAATACGCCTGCTCCGCGAGCGGGATGATGAATTTTGGATTTGGTGTCGCAGGGATTGTCTCACCGCTCGTATTCGGCTATCTCATCGACGAGACGGGCAGCTGGACCTTGCCGTTTATCGGCTCAGCCATTCTTTTGGTGATTGGTGCAGGGTTGGCCTTTCAAATGCACCCGGATCGCCCTTTTGAATCCGGGAACGTCAAGCCAACCCCATCGAGTAATGACAACCATCAGCAGGAAATTGCAAATGCCCCCTGCTATCAGGGGCAATACTGAAGTTTTTCGATCAAATGCCAAGAGAGGATCGTGAGCATTCTCCCGGACAAGCGGTCACGCCTTAAATCTTGGGCCATGCTCTTTCCTTGAATCATGACCCAAGATTTTGGCTTTGCCGGCGTTGGACTATTTTTTGGCAATCCATCCCTGGGATTTAGCGAAATTTTCAAACTCCTCACTGATTTTTTCTGCGAGGTTGTCCGCCTGATGCGCCGAGGCAGATTGATAGGCTTTTGCACCACCCCGGGCAACATTAGTCGCTACGATCGCCGTAGTTCCTACCTCAGCAGCCGCGCCAACGCCGGCGGTAGCCGCTGCGCCTGGGGCGTTTCCGCTATCCGAATGCGCTTTGAATGAAAGCAGCATCTGATTGTTCGAACTTGATACAACAACGTCGGAGTCAATACTAGATTGACCCGCACCGAACCCAATCACTGCCCGGCGAAGAGAGTTTCCCTCAT
>CAYFOC010000192.1:0-3492 GCA_964344615.1 uncultured Methylococcus sp. | reverse complement strand
GAAATAAAGCCGAGGTAGACGGTTTGTGTATCCTCCAATCGTCCAGCCATCGACACCCTTAAGCCAATTCATTGCACACTCAGTGTGTTTGCAACCTTCGGGTTTCTTTTCTTCTTCGGCCATGGATCTCCTCCAACTCATTATTTTTATTGAAGTCACTCAGGGTGACGGAGGCATGGTACTCCTCACGGAACATTTAACAATAAGCAGGAGCGTTATCCCGAGTGAGACCGCAAATTGCATAAAACTTAGTGATGTTCTGCAAGCTTGATATCCCAACGTTTCATGAAATTGGGACGTCCGCGATGTCGAGGTGCCAGCCAGCGGCAAAAGCTGAAACCGGCCAACCGGCATATAAATCATCCTCAAGCACAGTGGGGTTCGACCTTACATCTAAACTTTTGTGCCCCATGATGGGCCACAGGTGCGCTCCCAAATCAAGATTTAAGGCGTCCAAGCAAAACCCACGAAACTTATGAAACTAGGTGTCGGTCGGGTTAACCCGCCTGCGAAGTTTGCAAATAGAGACAAGTTGTCGCTGATGGTCCAAATACTCCCAACTCCCAAAGCGTTCTGCCTGTCATTTCCTCCAAGCAGGGTCGTCTGAGAAATCAGTTTTTCGGGTCTACAGGTAGAGGCAGTCGGACATAGGCTGACCTGCTTGTCACTAACGCGGCCAATCCTTGGAAGATTCGCCGCGTTGTAATAGCCATTGAGAAATACTGAAAAATCCTTGACCAGCTCTTTTTGAATGGCCCAAGCGAAGGTGAAGTCCCAGACGCTGTTACTGGTATTTTGGGGATCCTCAAAGCGAGCGGCACCCAGGTTGTACTCAATCTGTAAATCCCACCAAGGAAGCATCTGATCGAAGTTGAGACTGAAAGACGGCTCAACCCCACTATTGAAAGCGGTTGAACCCAAAACGTTGGTTTGCACCAATACCTCTAGACCAGCTGCAGGGAGGTAGTAATCCTGATTTTCATCCCAGAAATGGATTTTGGTGTCGAAGGTGAGTGGGCTAAATCCGGTGGCGGGCTGGGGATTACCTTGAACACTGAGGCCCTGTGAATAAAGGCGAAGTTCGAGCCAGTCAAAAAGACCATAGCGAAGCAAGTATTCCCAGTTGTATTGCGCAGCCAGAGTGCTACTGCTTGAGGCGTATGCCATGGGAACGGTTTCCAGATAGAAGCCGCCCTGAGGAAGGGTAAAGGCGCTATTCGGAAAGTTGGCTAGATCAGAACCAGGGGCCCTGATATCCAGAGGTTGAGTAATTTCCTCTTTCGTCACCTCTTCACAAAACCCATTGATTGCGGGGGCAAAGATGAGAAAAAAAATAACGCGCCTCAAAAACCGCGCAACTACTTTTATCTGTGGGGATGGGGCGTTCTCGGTCATTTTCGAACCCGAAAATAAATGACAGATCAGCGATTGTACTCAACTGGACAGAGCGCTTTCGACAGGCCGATGCCGAAGCCCCCTCTGGGTTTCATTAGATTCCCATGCCCCTCATCATTGCGAATGGGGCTTCAAGGGAAATCCCCTTTATCGCCGACCGGCGGGTGGCGCTGAACTGCTTGTCTGGGGCTCCTTGCCCACGATGCGAACATGTTCGGCAGGCAAGAGGTCAAGTATTTCGCCCACTCCGAGCAGGTGCTGTCTGAAAAAGCCTACGGTCGCTTTGAGCGCAAGATCATGGGCATCCTTTGATTCCGCATTACCAACACGACATATCGTGTAACCAAATCGTTCAGGATCATCCAACATTTGAACGTGGTCGGCGTCTTTAAGGGTCAGTTCAATTGTTCCCGCTGGCGCCCTTTCAAAAAAACGGAGGTAGTTGGCATCCATCGGCGCACAGAGATTCGGACCCTGCCAGGCAACTTCAGCGCCGATCAGAAGGAGCGGAGGGGTCAAATGTGGAACATAGTCATCCACCGCAGAAATGTCTCCGCTATTGTCTGGATCAATAGCAGCAATGGCGGCAAAGCCCCCATAAATGCCCTCGGCGAGAATGGCATCCTTGGCGCCGAAGGAATGTCCCGCTATCCCTAAACGTCCCTTGTCGGCCTTCAGCGTATTCGTAAGCCAGAGTGCCATGACCTTGGCATCACGAGCAATTTCGACATCACTGGTCAACGGGGAATACCAATGGTGGATCGCGACAAGTATCCCCTGAGCTGCCAAGGCATTTGCATAGCTCCAGTACTGATCAATCTCCGCCATCACACCTGGCAAAAAGATGACTGCAGGCATTCCGGGTGCCATTCCTCTAGGAATGAAAAGCGTGAAACCAACGTCCGATTCATCATCCGAGAGTTCGAATTCCTTAGTATTTTCCACATAGGCTGAAGGCGCTTCTACCGGGCCTGAAGATGGCCCATCAGCCCCAAGGACCGGGGCAATGCCGAGAGCGGAAACCATCAGCAAGAAGATCTTAAATCGCATGCAGAGAAATCCTCATTACATGGCACCGTTGAAGGTCTTGATCAGCGCACGAAATTCTCGAAGCCCGACCTTAGGCGTCAGAAACATCATATAGAGTGGTTCTCGACGAGTGATCCCGAACTTTTTCCAGAAAGCCGCCTTGCCATGTTGCGGCGAGAGCTTCATGGTCAGGTAATAGAAGAAACGAGCGAGCCGTGTGGAAATGGGGCCAAAGCCGATAATCTCGCCCGGCATGGCTCTTGGGGCAACCCCAAGACATACGGACTGCTGGAATTCCCGTTTGAGCTGATGGAAGGCACTGACGATCAGTAGTTCGTTGGTGTGTGGGGGTGCCGATGGCGTCGAGAGAACGAGGTCAATCAAAAGGCCGCAACCAGCGGTGTTGATGCGCATCATGGTCAGTATTCCGCAGACCTTATCGCCTTGCTCGGCCAAAAGCCATCGGCACCCTTCACGACTTCTGAATACGAGATGGGAACCGATGTGCAACTGGAAACCCGTTCGATGCGTCCGCCAGGATTCCATCGCGGCCATAACCCTTTCTTCGATCACAGGATCCGGGGCTGCATTGCCATCATATTCATGGATCAGGACGCCCTCACGCAAAGGCAGACGCGTACTGGTTCGAAGGTGACTGCCACGAGGCCCTTGAAGAGGATCCTGCTGAGCATCCGCGATGAGAAGATCAGCCACCTGAACCATGGCTCCACCGACCTTCGTCATCAGGGGCCTTAAGGCATCAGAGGCGACAGCGAAAATGACCGTCCAACCCTGACTTGCCGCATAGTCAATGAAGGCGTTTGCCAATATTTCCTGCTCAGTTGGACTGCAAATGGGATCCCCCATTGCCACCGCACAACCGTGATGGAGGTGAAACCCAATGAAACCATCGATTTCAGGAATTCGGAAAGTCTGGCAGACAGGATCCAGAGTGCTATGGGAGACGGCTCCGCCATAACGTCGAACAATGGCTACGTCTGAAGAAAGTGGGGAGGTGATCCGATGGTTGTCTATTGAAGCGGACACGTCTGATCCATGTAGGAAGTA
>CAYFOC010000191.1:0-3515 GCA_964344615.1 uncultured Methylococcus sp. | reverse complement strand
CCGAAAGATTGGTCAGGATGGACTCCTTAATAGAAGTCGTAGAGAAGATTACTTTTGGCCGTTTCTTTTCTGCAGCCAAAAGTACAAAAAATGAAAGAAGCGCTATCGTAATGAATACGTTGCTTACCAGTTCAGCGAGTGCTTCGGTGTTCATCTTTCACCTATTAATTAGCATTCGGGTTGATCGGACTAGAGTCCGATAAACAGCACACACTCGGGTAACACGTTTGCGTTCTCCCCCCCAAGCCTGAAGTTATGACTCAGGTGGGGGGTAAAAGTTCGCTTCGAATCATTGAGCCTATCGACAGAACGGACCCTTAAAAGTGAAGGTCCTATTCGGTCCAAAGCCTTTCAGGATCAACGAGTTCTTTGCTTCATCTTTCGGCCCTGCTGAACCGAAACGCCCATGACGCCCGTATGCGCGAGGACGGTGGCGGTGGTTCCGGTGAGATTGCCGCTGAAAGCACCGAGGATGCAGAGTAGGTTGGTGGGAAGCGTTTTCAAGGAAGCGATGCCTACTCTCAAGGGTAAGGTTCTTGCTGCGACCACAAGCCTTGGAAGTTCTGAAATCGACTCTCCAATCAGCGTGATGGAAGCCTTGGGTTGATCGAGGGTTGAGGCGGGTGAGATCCTGACATCCGCGAGATCCTGAATGGTTTCATCATTCGTGTGGCCGACGAGCAAGGCGGTGGGGGTGCCTTGGGCTCTCAAGGCTTGGAGACATGTCGTCAGATCCTGCTCTGTATGATCGATCCCCAATTGTCTTGCGAGTTGCTGTGTGCGACCCGAATTGCCTCTTGCGCTAGTGAGCAGCGGGGTGAGACCTAAAGCACGAAGTTGTTCAAATGTTCCAGCGTGAAGCGAAGCCTCAGAGGGTGAAAACTTTAGGGTTTCTGCTGGCCCGTTTTCAATCTCGATTCTAAGTGATGGGATTGATGTCTCAGAGGGCAGGTCCACAAGGTGTACCGAACGTCCCTCGATTTCGAGAATAGTTCTGCCAGCTTCAAACCCAATCAATCGGGCATCGATGGGCTCAGACTTCATGGCGCGGGCTAGATCGACGAGGGCTTCACCCCGCTCATCACCCACCCAGCCGGCCAGTGCCAGCGCCCAGCGATGCGCAAGATTTTCAGCACTTGAGCCGACCTCAATTTCGGTGACCAGCGGGCGGGTGGCATCCAGGCCAGGATAGTCCACATCGATCACCAGATAGGGTGACTGCCCGAGGGTTTTAAGCGCTTGGGGGCTCGAAACGAGCGCGCCGCGGCGTAACGCATTTCTAACATCCCGAAAGAATTCGGTCGGCGCCGCAATCATTGGGCTTTGAGACCAGTCCTGATGGAGTACTGCGCTGGCCATGTGCAGGCCGCCCGTAGCTACCGCTACGCCTGCAATGGCGAGGTTCGGGTAAACCGGTTTATCTGCAACTCTTCGTGCCTCGCGAACCAGCAGTGGGTCTTCGTGTAGGGTTTCAGGCAGTGCAGCAATGGTATCTACGATCTGTTGAAGTCGATGTGAAGCAGAATCGTTCGCGCGCGCCAGGGTTCCGGAGCCACCGATGACCCGATAACCCGATGCAACGGCATCTCCCTTACGTTTTCGTATGACGGGCACGAGCAGTGGATCGCCCATCACATCTTGTAACAGGATATCCCCATCGGCAAGGAGGCCATCAAATGCGGTGATCTCGCCGGTATGGACGGTTAGTTCCTTGATATCAGGTGAGCATTCAACCAAGTAAGGCTCAATTTCACTCAGCAGGATTCTGGATTCTTTTAGAATTTGACTGCGCCACCTTTTTTCCCAAATGCAGCCGAGCCATTCCGCCAAGGCGGATGCGAAAGGTGCATGTCCGGCAACGGAGCAGGCCAGAACGACACAACCAAAGAAAGGAGAGCCGACCTTGCCCTTGGTGAGTTCTCGGGTTGCCTTACGGATGTGCGGGATGCGGGTCAGGACGAGGACCGTCGATGCGATGGGAATAGCCGCTGGAAAAAAGAACTGGCCTCCCGTACTTAAAACCAGATTGGTATTTGCGGCCAGAAAGGGGACCTTCGCTGCTTTGGAGTGGGACAGTGCTGATGGCGCAGTTGAAAACAGTCGCTCTAATGTCCGAATCCAGGTTTTGGGATTCACATCCTGATCGAATCTGATCTCGATGCTTTTGGTTAGTCTTCCAACCCGAACGTTCAGGACCCCAGGCAGTCCGGTCAGTTGGCGTTCAATTTCTCTGCCCGAAGCTTGGAATCCCGCCGTGCGTTGATATTTGATTTTGACTCGGCCGGGTTCCGGTTCAATGAGATCGAGGCAGGTAATGAGTTGCCGCCAGCGTTTCAGTGTTTGAGGCGAAACCGTATTCAGTGAGGGAATGGGTGATTCTGAGGCCACCGGTTGATTGAGGAGTTCACTCAGTTTTAATAAGGCGTCTCGCGCGCTTGAGCCACCTGAATTGAGCAGGATTTCGAGTTGATGCTTTGAAGGATCTAACTTGAGATGATCCACATCGGAAAGGCCGAAAATGGCCTTGGTGAACCGAGGGGTTTCTCCCTTGATAAAAAGATCGGGGTAGCGAATCCGAATGGATTGGTTTTTTACCGTAATGTTGGGATGCGCATTCAAGGGATCGACTCCGGCCATTCAAAAGTAGGTCAATCTTAACCTAATTTATTTAAGTGAATGTGGGCTTTTCGTTTAGAATTCGAGCTGAATTAGGGCTATAGTGCCGAGTCTTAAAACGAGAAGAAATAACAGTTCATGGAAGTACGTCCACCCGTGCCCCCGTTCACTCTGGAAACAGCCACCCAAAAAGTTCGCATGGCTGAGGATGCCTGGAATACACGAGATCCTGAACGAGTGGTTCTGGTTTATACCGAGGACACCCGTTGGCGCAATCGTTCTGAGTTTCCACAAGGACGAGAGGAAGTCAGGGCTTTTCTAGAGCGAAAATGGCAGCGCGAGCTGGACTATCGATTGATTAAGGAGCTTTGGGCTTACTCCGAGAATCGAATTGCAGTTCGATTCGCCTATGAGTGGCATGACGATTCGAATAATTGGTATCGCTCGTACGGCAATGAAAACTGGGAATTCACGCAGGAAGGTCTCATGCAGAGGCGTTATGCCAGTATTAATGATCTTCGTATCGCCGAGAGCGAACGCAAATTTAGCTGGCCCTTGGGTCGACGACCTGATGATCATCCCGGTCTTTCTGCTCTCGACCTTTAGGATCAAACAATTTCAGCCAAATCCCTAGGTTTGGTGTATAAGTAAATTCGTATATAGGCTACGCGCTTGTGCCTGTTAAAGATGGCCCCTCAAGAGGCCGAAATCTGGCTATGAATAATTAAAGGAGAACATCATGAAACTCAATACGATTGCGATCATCTTGATGATGAGTATTTCAGTCATTGCGGCTGTACAGGCCGAAGAGACGCAAAACCAGCAGGGCGGTCACCAGATGTCAGGGATGTCCGGAATGTCGATGATGGATGAGATGATGAGTGATGAGAAGATCAAGA
>CAYFOC010000190.1:0-3517 GCA_964344615.1 uncultured Methylococcus sp. | reverse complement strand
TTGATTAATGCCGTAAACGGCAGCTTCGAAGGAGGAACCGAACCCCCCTCTTTCGGCGGTCACATCAGCGCCTACAGGGCGCAGTCATTCATTCCATTCCGATTCTTTGAACTCGTCAGACATCGCTATCCCGTCTTACACACCAGCACGATCCCCTCCTATAGACATCGAAGTCTTCAGACGCTGGAGTCGTCCAGCGACCCTATATGGGAGAAGATCAAGGAGAGCAACACGATCACGGGAACGCTCTACACGCCAAGAGATGCTGATGGTGTTTTTTTCTTCTTTACAGACGAGAACGTTTGGAACCGGCCTCTGCTCGGGGCCGTGAATCTGAGTACCGCGATGGGTGGAATGGGCATCGGTCTTCTGGGATGGCCATTCGATGAGGGAGCCCTCTTCATGGCTGGCGCTCGCGGCGTCCTCTTTAGTCTGCCCGAACTGGCTTTTTGGAATATCCGGAAAGGCAGTTACTCGGAGGCAACGCTAAGACATTAGCGTTGCCCGAGCTTTGGAAAAGCCTTGGCCGGTAAGGTGAGCCCCTATTTTGAAGGGGCAGCGGCCTTCGCCGGATTCTTTTTGACGATGTTAATGCCTCTCAGAAGGTTCAGTGCTTCATTGAGGGGGTAATCTTGAACCGCAAGTGCATCCTGACTGTCCCCAGATCCTTTGGAAGGAGCATCCTTGGGAACCGTTACCTCCTTAACCGGCTCACGCTTCGGTCCAGGATTATTATTTTCAAGATGATTGGCAAGATCTGCTTCCTTGATCGGATCAAATTCAGAGGCGTTGGAGGCTTCGATCTTGACTCTTGAAATCAACACATCCGGCGATATCCCTTCAGCCTGAATAGAACGTCCCGACGGCGTGTAGTATCGCGCTGTCGTGAGCTTCACAGCCGCGCCGCCACTGGTCGGCAAAATGGTCTGAACCGAACCTTTACCAAAGGTCTTCTCGCCCATGATCACCGCGCGGGTATGGTCTTGAAGTGCTCCCGCTACAATTTCAGAGGCGGAGGCCGAACCCGCGTTGATGAGAACAACGATAGGAGCGCCATCCAGGATATCCCCGGGCGTTGCATTGAAACGCATCTTCGAGTCTTCAATCCGACCATCCGTGTAGACCACCAGCCCTTCGTCAAGGAAGGCGTCACTAACGGTCACGGCAGCGTTCAGAACGCCACCCGGATTGTTACGAAGATCAAGGACGAGCCCCTTAATCTTTCCGGTCTTCTTCATGTCCTCGATTGCCTCGATCATGCTTTCACCCGTTTTCGCCTGGAAACTTGAAAGTCTGACGTAGGCATAACCAGGTTCCAGCATTCGGCTGCGAACACTCTTAACCTTGATGATGTCACGAATGAGCTTGAGCTTGATCGGTTGCTCAGCGCCTTCCCTGACTATGGTGAGAACGATGGCACTACCCGGTTCCCCTCGCATGATTTTGACAGCGTCATTCAGGCTGAGACCTTTCACAGGCTTGTCATCCAATCGAATGATCAGGTCCCCGGCCTTTACGCCTGCTTTCTGGGCCGGCGTGTCATCGATGGGGGCAATGACCTTGACGAAGCCATTCTCCATTCCAACTTCAATCCCGAGGCCACCGAACTGTCCGGTGGTACCCACCTTGAGCTCTTCGTACTGCTCCTTGTCTAGATAGGCCGAGTGCGGATCCAGCCCTGAGAGCATGCCTCTGATCGCATCCTCAAGCAGCTTATCGTCCTTTACTGGCTCCACATAATCTTGCTTGATCCGGCCGTAGACCTCAGCAAATGTCTTGAGCCCTTCAAATGGAATAGGATTTCCTTCAACTGCCTCCTGTTTTGGCGCCTCAGGCGTTCCGGCGAAGACACTAGACGTCTGTACCGATAACAAAAGAAGAGCCGACAGAGAGACAAAAAGGGTGCGAATCTTGAGTGAAGGGAGCATATAAATTGGCCTGATCAAATATGACTTGTAACAGTTAGTGGGCTTGCTTACACCAAAGAAGAGGATCCATCGGTTTGCCCTGCGATCGAATACCGAAATAGAGCCCTGGAGCATCACGGCCGCCCGTCGACCCCAAGGTTGCGATGACATCCCCCGCCACGACAGTGTCGCCCTTGGACTTGGTCAGCGTCTGATTGAACGCATAAAGGCTCATGACTCCGTCTCCGTGATCCACGATCGTCAGCAGACCATAGCCTCTAAACCAGTCGGCAAAGGCCACTTTTCCGCCGGCAACCGTTCTCACGGGTGCGCCCTGCTTGCCGGAAATAAGGACACCATCCCATTTGCCGGTCATGCGTGGACTTCCAAACTTAGCAGATATACCCCCCTGCGGAGGGCAACGCGCCGGGCCTTTTTCGGCATCAACGGCCGGGGTCTCAGGCGCCAGACGTATAGAGTCATCCACGAAAGAATCAACCAGAATCCCCAGTCGCTGCTGATCCTCTCTCATCTGCTCAGCCTGATCTTTCAGCTCACGATCCCAGCTTTTCAACAGTTGCTTCCTCGCCAGGCTAGCCTCAGCCAGAGAGCCTTTCTGCTCTTGGGTTTGACGTCGAACCTCAGACTTGAGCGTCGCTTCGTCGTTCAAGTCCCGTTCAAGCGTTTCCAGACGGGAAATCTCAGCCTCAAGATGACGAATCTGATCCGTCCTGGCTTGCCCGAGATAGCCGTAGTAGGCTAGCACACGGGCCAAACGGGACGCATCCTCCTGATTCATCAGCAACTTCAGCCAATCCTTGTTCCCTATGGCGTGGGCACTCCGCAACTGACCTGACAACTGCTTTTGCTGGCTCAAGATGTTCGATTTAAGGTCATCCCTTTGCCGCTTCAAGTCTCGAATCTTTCGATCACGCTGCAGCGCCTGTTTTTCCAAATCAGAAATTTTGACGGTGAGTTGGGATTGCTGAATTTCAAGATCGGAAAGCTGCTGATTTAATTGGTCGCGAACCCCGAGCAAGGCCGCATGCTTTTGACGCGTTTGCTCCATGTGGTCACGAATTTCAGTCTGCTGTGGATCCGTTTCTTGGGCAGCAAGCGCCCCCATCGCCGACGGCAAGAGCAATGCAAGCAGGATGGAACCTGAACGATGCCAAGGCGTCATCGTTCAGGTCTCGTAATGGACTGCATCAGGACAGAAGGGAACGCCCCGTCATTTCCTGCGGTTTCGCGATACCGAGGATATCGAGCAATGTAGGAGCGATGTCCGCAAGGTTCCCACCCTCAAGCAGCGTCCTTTTGGCTGTGCCGCGATAGACCAGAGGTACCGGGAATGTCGTGTGCTGTGTAAGGGCAACTCCCGTTTCAGGATCGATCATCTGCTCGACGTTTCCATGATCCGCCGTGATCAGCAGTGAACCGCCCACCTTGTCCAGCGACTCGGTGATCCGTGCAAGTGATGCGTCAAGCGTCTCA
This sequence comes from uncultured Methylococcus sp., assembly GCA_964344615.1. Classification (GTDB taxonomy): domain Bacteria; phylum Pseudomonadota; class Gammaproteobacteria; order Methylococcales; family Methylococcaceae; genus UBA6136. The sequence continues at coordinate 116 of CAYFOC010000190.1, read as the reverse complement.
ACCGCCTTTACTGCAGCGTCCATGATGCCCGTGTGACCCACCATATCTCCATTCGCATAGTTGCAGATAATGACGTCGTACTCGCCGCCCTCAATGGCTTTGACCATTTCGTCGGT
>CAYFOC010000189.1:762-3523 GCA_964344615.1 uncultured Methylococcus sp. | reverse complement strand
GCCAACCAGCTAGAGTCCGCTCCCAGCCTTCATCGAACATTCCTCAATTCTGACCATCCTGTCAGATCAGTAACCCTGAAATAAAAAATCGAGTGCCCCCATGATCTGCACCCGCTTCTCTTCGAGCGAGGTGACTCTGGATTTCAACAATCGCCTTGGTACGGCACCCATCTTTGGCGTTTCAAGCAAAAACTCTTGCCCTTGGATCATAAAAATCGGGGTTAAAAGTTGGGGCAGTACTACGCTTTTGAAATGCTCAAGATGGCGAAGCGGAACCACCATGCGAGTATCCAGTTCATCAAGCAATTCACTCTGTACATCTAGCAAATAAGGAGTGGTGCCAGCATGTTTCCCCGGATTTTCATAGACATCAAAACGAGCCATCAGAAGTTTCTCCACTCATCGAGAGGCAGGCCTTCGGTTTCGACTGTGGTGTTGTATGCGGCAATAAAGTCTGCGTGTTCTTCCCGCCAGCGTCGTTGCTGCTCACGTCGAACAACCTCGCGCAAGTGAGCGTCACAGACTTGTGAGATGTTGATGTCCAGGGTTTTTGCGGCGGTGAGGATATCAGCGCTGAGCGTTAGGTTAATCGCGCGCTTGCCCGAAATATTTGACCGGTGACTTGGAACGTTATGATTGAAAGCCATAGCAACCTCTATGCATGCTTTTTTATGCGCATATCATAGTGCGCATCATTTGCTTCGTCTATTGCATTCAGTTCAATATTTTAGCCGAAAGTCAGCGGTCGACCCGTTGCTACCGTTCGAGTGTCACTGGCCTGCGTCTGCTTTGGTTCCTGAGCATCATTTGGCCCTCCCGCATCCAATCCAGTACCCCATAAGGATCTGATATTTATTAAAATAATTATTTGTTAATTGGCAGACAGCATATCTGTCATGCTTTGAATGCGTATTCCACGTGATTCGGCCCCCTAGTCCACGCTTATTCGGCCACTGATTCCACGGCATTCGGCCGGGCGGTCGGAGCGTAGCGACGCAGGTCTTTTTAGAGGTTAGTGGTCTCTCCGATTGCCGTCAAATTGACGCGTCATTTTCCGTCTCCTCATTCGCGTTGGATGAGGCTGTTTTGCCTTTCTTTTTGCGCATCGAATGCCCCTCCAGTTCAATTCGGTGGGCGTTATGTACCAACCTGTCCAAAATGGCATCTGCAACCGTTGGATCTCCCAATGTCTCGTGCCAGCTCTCTACCGGTAACTGGCTAGTGACGATGGTGGACCTTGCCGCATAACGGTCATCCAGTATTTCAAGTAGGTCACGTCGCTGACGATCATTCAGACCTCCTTCAAGTCCCCAGTCATCCAACAACAGCACGTCGACCTTGGTGAGCGTGCTCATAATCCTTGGATAGCGCCCATCGCCTCTGGCAATCTCAAGTTCCAAAAGTAACCTGGGTAATCGTTGATAGGAGACCCGATAACCCAGCCGGCAAGCCTTCTGGGCCAGAGCACAAGCCAGATAGGATTTACCCACACCGGTGGGCCCGGTAATCAGTACATTGAGGTGCTGGGTAATCCACTGACCATCGGCCAACTTCATAATCAGACCTCGATCCAGCTTGCGGGGTGTCTTGAAGTCGAGATCTTCGAGACAGGCGGATTGTCTGAGCTTAGCCTTCTTGAGGCGTGAGGTCATCGCTCGGTTCTCACGTTCATTGAGCTCTCGATCCAGAAGCAGGCCCAGTCGATCATTGAAGGTGAGTTCGGCAACCTCAGCGAGAGCGTCCTGCTCCATGAGGCCTTTGAGCATACCGTCCAGTTTCAGTTGTCGTAGTGAATCGTATAGGGGATGAGTTAACACGATGGGTCTCCTAGTTATAGTAATCGGGGCCACGCACATTGCTATGCTCTGGGGTCGTGGTGGTGTTGGCCGACTCGATTTCAAGTCCGTCGAGGCCTTTCTCAAGGATGGAAGCAATGCTGCGGTAGTTGAGGGCATTGATCAGTAACGCCCTTCGGCAAGCGGCCTCTAATCTTTCCTGTCCGAACTGATCCCCTAGGCTCAAAACGCCCAAACAGGATCGATAGGCCTGCTCTGGATGACGGCGTGCATTAAGCATCTGTTCAACCAGAGCCGCTGTGGCGGGACCCCCACGTTGAGCCCACTGGATTAATCGTTGTGGGGAGAACTCGGCCTTTTGATGATGCGGCGGCATATGTGCAGGTAAAGTGATGTGCCTTTTCAGCGTTTCGATCCTCAGATGGGAGGCAACCCTCAGGCTTTGATGGAAGATCTCGACGGTGCGACGGGTCCAGCGGACATCCAGAGATTTACCCACCAGAGCGTGTGGGACAGAGTAGTAATAGCCTTCCACCTCGATGTGATAATCGATATGGACCTTGGCCTTCTTCCAGTTCGCGAACTCATAAGGCTGCTCGGGCAACGGCCTTAAGGCCGGCCGATCAACGAGTTCGAACAGCGAAGATCGACTGCCTGATAGCTTCTTGAAGAGGCGGTCATTGAACTCCTTGAGGAGGACTCGAATACTCTGGTTGATCTCTGTGATGGAGAAGAACATCTGATTGCGGAGCTTTGCCAGTATCCAGCGTTGAACCAGTAAGACACCGACTTCCACCTTGGCTTTGTCTTTAGGCTTGTAAGGACGTGCCGGGATGATCGCAATACCGTAATGACGGGCCATCTCGGCATAACTGGACTGGATCCATGGCTCATACCGACAGACCTTCGTCACACCCGACTTGAGGTTGTCGGGTACGACGATGCTGGGACAGCCACCCAGATAC
>CAYFOC010000189.1:0-752 GCA_964344615.1 uncultured Methylococcus sp. | reverse complement strand
GGTTAGCCATGGCCATGGCAAAGGTAAAATGGGACGCCCCCATAACCGCTACGAAGATCTGCGCCTCTAAAATCTCGCCCGTGTTGCGGTTAACGTAGGGAAGCGTTGCCCCGGAGTAATCGACAAAGAGCTTTTCTCCTGCAAGGTGATCTTGCCGCATCACCCGATCTCTGCGGCCTTGCCACTCGCGGAAGGTATCGCAGAACCAGGCGTATTGGTAACCATTGGGATATTGCGCCTTGTACTCTTGCCATAGGAGTAACAGGGTCACCCCTTTCTTCCTCATCTCGCGATGGACCAGATCCCATTCTGGCTCGGGTCTTTGAACCGATGGTTTTGGTGCGGCGGTATCGCGGAAAAGGCGCCGCTCAAGGTCTGTGTCAGAAAAGTCCGTGGGTAACGGCCAACTCAGGCCTGAATCTGTGAATCGGGTGATGTAATCACCCACAGTACTTCTGGCTAAACCCGAAGTTCGGGCTATTTGCCGGGCTGACAGACCGCACTCGATCTTCAACCGGAGGATCTCTCGAATAGTTCTCATGGTTAATCTCAGCATCACGGTCTTCCTGTCCGAAAAAAGACCGATATTAGGTTGAAATTAACCTGCGTTACCCCCGCCTCAGAGGGTGGCCGAATGGCGTGGAATCAGTGGCTGAATGATCATGGAATCGGCGGCCGAATGTGCGTGGAATACGCACATTGAAACGAAAACCCATCGAACTACCGCGAGGACGCCACGAAAAAGGAATACC
>CAYFOC010000188.1:0-3557 GCA_964344615.1 uncultured Methylococcus sp. | reverse complement strand
ATGAGTTGGGCCACCGCCTCGCCCTACCGTTCCCCCTCGGCCATGAAAAATGCGGCACTTCAATCCATGCATGTCCGTGAGTTTCACAATTTGCTGTTGCGCCTTATAGAGCCCCCAGGCTGAGGCCATAATCCCGCCATCTTTGCAGGAATCAGAGTAGCCAAGCATGACTTCTTGGAGTCCACCGGAGGCAACGACCAACTCACGATAAATCTCGTGGGACAACAGGGAATCAAGGACTTCCTCTATCCGATTAAGATCATCAATGGTTTCAAAAAGTGGGCTGACCTCAAGATTGCAGAACCAATGTCCTGCGACGTGCCCGAGAAGACCTCTTTGCTTCGCCAGAAGCAATACTTCGAGGATATGACTTGCTTGATGCGTCATTGAAATGACGTACTGCCCAAAACAGTGTGAACCGATTTTGGTTCGCATCTCGGCAAAAACGCCAAAGACATTGAGAACTTCCCGTGTCGGGTGGGTCAGCAATGACTCCTCAAATGGCAACCCTGCGGGAAGAAGCAATGCCTCTTTGAGGCAGGTTAAACGCTCTACCTCGCTCATTTTCTGGTAATCAAGTCCGAGCCCAACCTTGAACAGTTCGGCAACAGCCTCGGTGTGGCGAGTGGACTCCTGCCGCACATCGAGTCGCATCAAGTGGAATCCAAAGCTATCTACAAGTCGAATCAGATCCCTAAGATCAGCATCGGCAATCTCTTCGTCCCCATTGTCTCTGAGCGACCGCTCGATGATGGTCAGGTCGGCATTGAATTCTTGGGCGGAACCATAGGCTTTGGGGTCATGGGGTGCCGATGCCCCTGCGTCCAGAGCTACCAGTGACGAAAGCAGGCGCTCCAGACGATAACGCATCAATATCAGCTTGTGACGATAGGGTTCTTGCAGGTATCGAGTTTCAATCTCATCAGCTTCATTCCCCAAACGATCTCTATCCTCTTGAAGACTTTTTGCAAATTCAGGGGAAAACTGGGCAAGGTCCTCCGAGTGGGACAGTTGCTCCTGCAAGGCATCGATCCTTTGAATATATTCGTGAAGAATAGTCTTGGACTGACGAATCACAGCCATTCTGGTTGTGTCTGCCGTTACATTTGGATTTCCGTCTCGATCTCCTCCGATCCATGACCCAAATTGAATAAAGCTCGGGACGGCAATCCCTTTTGCTACATCCTGGCCGTAGACATCCATAATCGCCTGCTCAAGGTGGCGGTATGTCCGTGTGATGGCCTTAAAAAGCGAGAGCGGAAAATAGTAGAGCCCCGTATCTATCTCATCACCAACGCCCATGCTTTTCGCACGAACTTCATCGGTTTTCCATAACAGTTGAACTTGCCTTTGAAGGTCATTTAGTGCCTCTCGTCGTGCCCCCGTCTTGTTGCCTGCCAGGGAGAGCCGTTCTTGAGAGAGAAAGATATTTCTCAAAGCCCCTTTGACAGTCCGTCTTTTGGCTTCTGTCGGGTGTGCAGTCATCACCGGTTGATAGAGAAGTTGATTGAACAGTAACTGGAGTTCCTCGCCAGCGATGCCGCGCGCTTTGAGTTCTAGGAGCGTGTCATGAAACGAACCAGGACCAAAATCAACGCAAGGTTCAGAGGCCACTTGTCTTTTCTGAACAGAAAGTGATTCCTCGACAATGTTTAGGAGGCTGAAATACTGGTTGAAAACCCGAATGACCTGACTGATCTGCGAGGGAGTCATCGTGTCTATCAATTCCTGAATTTTTCTCCGTCTAGCCAGGCTTCCATCTCGTTTGAGCGCCGTGAAGGATCTCTGGAGAAGTTCAGCCTGTTCTGAGGCCCATTCCGCCCCTTGAGAGGCAAGAACGCGAGTTAGAACGGCTGTCATCACTCGAATGGAGCGTTTCAATTCCTTGTCATGCTCATGCCACTCCAAGGATGTATCCGAAGGAACCATAGATACGATGTCATCATGTTTCATATCGAAGCACCCTCCAGTTTTCCCCTTGAGAGGGACTCAACTTTCCTTTCTTGAATACCGATGGAAATAAATTGCCCTTTATCCGGCTGATACCCGAATATTTCCCCTGTCTCGATCTTGTAGACCCAACCATGAAGACGGATCTTGCCTGCAGCTAGTGCAGTTGCAATGCTGGGATGGGTTCTGAGGTTTCCCATTTGGGCAAGGACGTTTTCCTGAATCGCAACATTCAGAAGCTCTTCCTGCGATTTGCTTGGGTAGAGTTCTGCTACCACCCTTCGGGTGACTTCGGCATGTTCAAGCCAGCGATTGAGAGCAGGAAAGTCTCTTGTCTTTTCCGGGCTTAGTAGTCCATCCATGGCACCACAATGAGAGTGGCCACAGATAATGACATCCCTGACTTTCAAGCCTTTGACCGCAAATTCGATAGTCGCTGCCTCACCGCCAGGGGTTTGGCTGTATGGGGGGACCAGATTTCCGGCATTACGCAGAATGAAAAGATCGCCAGGTTGTGTTTGCGTCAGAAGATTGGGGTTGATCCGGGAGTCTGAACAGGTGATGAACAGCGTCTCTGGACTTTGCCCATGTGAAAGGCGTTCGAATAATTCCTGTTGGGTTCCAAAAACAGTTTGCTGGAAATGATGTAGGCCTTCGATGAGTTTTTGCATGTGGCTTACTCCGATGATTCAAGAGATGCGGTGGCACCTTGGACATCAGAATAAATTTGCAGACGAAGGTAGTAAATTTGAATATAACTTGAAAAGACTTAGATAAAATCTAAGAATAAAGCGTATGCAACGGATCAACTACCACCATCTCTATTATTTTTGGACGGTCGTGAACGAGGGTGGCATCGCCAGAGCCTCCGAAAAACTGCACCTCACTCAACCCACCATCAGTAGCCAAATCAATCAATTTGAGCAGGTCATAGGACACACCCTATTTGATAGAACAGGCAGAAGCTTGATGCTCACCGATACAGGCCGGGATGTTTTTGATTACGCAGAGGAGATATTTTCCATAGGCCGAGAGCTCACACAGTATCTGAGTGGTCGCGCGATGGGAAAAGGCTATCGACTTCATGTCGGAATTGCGGACATGTTGCCAAAACTGGTCGTGATGGAACTTCTGAAACCCGCACTTCAGCTCGAAGTTCCGGTCAAGCTACATTGTCATGAAGATAAGCCAGACAGACTCATAAACGAACTGACGCTTCATGCAATTGACCTCGTTTTAACGACCGGTCCTTTGATCATCAAACCGGTCAGCGGAATTTTTAGTCATTTTCTTGCCGAATCGCCTATGGTGGTATTCGGGACGCCTGATCTTGTTAAGGCGCATCGAGAGGGATTTCCACAGAGCCTCAATGGTGCCCCTTTCCTAATGCCAGGGGCTCATCCGGGACTCCGTCAAGATCTCGACCGATGGTGCGACGAGAAGGGGATCTGGCCGGAGATCCGGGCTGAAATTTCCGATAGCGCACTCTTGAAGACTTTTGGCGCAGAGGGCATTGGCTTTTTTTTGGCGCCTCAAATTGTTCAGGATGTCATCATCGATCAGTACGCTGTAGTCCCCTTGGGGGTTATCGAGGGGATACGCGAGAA
>CAYFOC010000187.1:0-3576 GCA_964344615.1 uncultured Methylococcus sp. | reverse complement strand
GTTGGAACCGGACTCGGTTACGAATCAGGCATCCAGCAGCAAAATCGTTACGATCAGGCGTACATCCAGTGCATGTATGGCCATGGCCACCAGGTTCCCATCAACGGCATCATCGCCCATCCGGCCGCGACCTCATCGAAACCCCGTAGCCAGGGACTGCCATTGCCGCCAGGAGGAAACGTGAGTGTTCCACCCGCAGGTTCAAGCCCCGGCCATGGAGGAGTTCCTCTGCCTCCCTCCTGATGTCTATTTCTTGCTCGTACTGCGCGAACGTCCCTTGAGTTCAGATTCGAGTACCGCAATTCGGGCATTCAATTGCTGGAGCTCTATCAGAATCCGACTTTCCGGCGTGACATGGTCGTGATCAAGATCCTCTTCATCCTCCGACCTTAGGCTTCTCAGATCCTGAACCACCAGAATGGATGCAAAGATACCCGCCGCCAGGGCGATCAGGCCGATGCCGAGAACGATCAACAGGCCTGAAATCACCCGACCGATGCCGGAAGTCGCTACGATATCGCCATAGCCCACGTGAGCGAGCGTGACCAGGGCGTACCACATCCCAGCCAACGGCGAATGTATGCCAGGATCGACCAGGGAGAGCAGCAGCCCGGCACCGGTAATCACAAGCCCGATCAGGATCAGCAAGGACCTTACGGTCTTGCGTTTGAAGGCGTCATGACCCAAGGCTTTCAGCCAGTTCAAGGCCTCATGAATGGCATTCATAGTTTTAGGTTCATCCGATGAGTTGAAAAGAGATGATTTTACATGGCCAGAGTCGCCGCAGAATGACGATCGCACGCGGACCAACATGAAGGATCTTCCCATCTGTCACGAGGAAGAGGGGTTTCTCGTTGTCGATAAACCCACAAGACTTCTCAGCCAACCCGGCAGAGGACCTGACCTCTCTGATTCGGTGCTGACCCGGGTCCGTTCGGCATATCCCTGGGCCGAACTTGTTCACCGTCTCGACCGAGATACCTCAGGACTTCTGATGGTTGCGCTGGATCCCGACATCCATCGGATCCTCAGTCTGGCGTTTGCAGACCGCCACGTGGAAAAAAGGTATATCGGGCTGACGGAAGGTCGCATCGAAGGTTCACATGGCGCCATCTCAGGGGCGTTGGCCCGTATCAGTACCCAGCCGCCTCGCTACGGTATCCATGCAGAAGGTCGCAGTGCCCTCACCTTGTGGAAAAAAATAGCCCATGAAGGTGATTCAACCCGCATCGAACTGACGCCTGTGACCGGCCGCTCTCATCAATTGCGCGCACATCTCCAATGTCTCGGTCACCCGCTTATCGGCGATCCCCTCTATGGCAGCCCTTTCTCTAAAGGAGTCAGACTGCATCTCCATGCAGAGCGGCTGACATTCCCTCATCCCGTCACGGGCCAAACCATGAGGATGGAAGCGCCGTGCCCCTTTTGAAGCCTTCTCCCCGGCACCCTTGAAGCGCGGTCCATTCACCCCCATCTCACGATCGATTTAATAAACCCATCGCGGACTCTAGAACCATGTTTAGATCTTTCCTCATTACCATGCTCGCGGGTCTTGGCCTCAGCTATATGCCCTCCGTTCACGCCATCCCCTATGACGCCTCGATCCAGGGCTGCCTTGCAGCATGGGGCCAACACCCCTTCGGTGCCCATCCCAAGTATCGGGTGCTCGCCTCTTCGGTCAAGGTATTCGGAATCGGTCAAAGCACCGACGATACCGCCATCACCAAGGGACCGGATCTGGTCCTGATTGATACCGGCGTTAATGTGCTGGGCGGATCCACCCTTCAACTCCTTAACCCGAATGGCTGGTATTGCTTTGCATCCAACGTCAATGTCTTGGGAAGCCTGACTCTCAAGGCGCATTGCAAGGCACACCTCGCCACGGCCACCAACGGCATGACCGTCATGGGCGGCGACCCATCCAATAAGAGTGTCACCGTCTTTGGCGCTACCAATGTCGAACCGGTCGGCTGCACCCCCTGAGGGGTCAGCGGTGGCTTTGAACCGGATGGGGCTTAATTCGGTTCATGGCCACCGCAGCGATGGCTCAGCCTTCGTGAGAAGCCCAGATTTCCGGGGATCAGGAGTTGGCACGAAGATTGTTTAAGTAAGGGTGTGTCGGAAGTCCAGATCCGGCACAGACTCCGTAGTCGGCGGGACGCCCTCTTGATGTATCGATACCTCCCCCATGATCCATACATCAAGCCCTTAGGGCGCCCCTGCCGATTTTTTTTGATCAGAATTCGGCGTGCAACCGGAGCGTATAGACGTTCACGGGTCCCCGTGCGGCGTTATAGGCGGGATTGACGATGTACTGGTAATCCGCCGTCACCCAGAGCGGATTCAGAACATTGATGCTGTAGAAGGTATCGACGACATGTTCCGAACGCCAGGTGATGGCACCGTCACCAATAAATCCGTCAATGCCTCCAAGCCCCAAAAACTGGGCATGAGATTTCGATATCCAGCCCTGCCCGTAGCCAAGACCCGCAAGATCCCGCTGGCGACCCCAATGCCATCCATTGACCAGGGTTCCCAACGACAGCGATCGGTCTGTCGATGTGTAGGAATAAACCTCGGTCTTGCCATCGTTCCACATGCCACGAAGGAACACCCCGACCCCGTCCATCACCTGTTGCTCAAGGTTGAGGCCAACGCCGACCTTGATATTGGGCTTTCGGACCCAACACAGCGACGGGGCGTTGGGATTGGGGTTGTCGTAATTCCAGTCGACGCAGTTGGTCGAGTTGTACTTCTGCGGATTCATCCTGAAAAGGTCAACCGCATCGGTGAAGTTGCCCATGTTTTCACGGTTGCGAAAACCCAGGATGCGAATGACGCCGGGTTGATCACCGAGCATGTGGGTGTGCTCGACTTCATAGGAGTCACTGAAAAAATCAAGGATATTCCAGTTCAGTGTCTGCTGATTGGGATGGTAGGGCGCGATGACGCGACCGGCACGGATCGCCCAGTCGTCATGAATATATTGGGCCGTTCCACCCCAGCTATACCCTCTGGCATCCGCGCCAAAATCGTAGGCTGCATAGGTGAGAAACGCCATGTTCATGAACTGCCTCCGGAGATCGCCGGAATAGCTGTTCTTGTCGAAAATGTCGAGCACACTGAAGTTACCCACATTGAAGACCAGGCGCTGGCTGTCGACGGTGGTTCCAAGCTGCATCGGCTCCGATTCCACAGGCAGTCGATCCCCCCCAAGCCCGAAGGTTTGGCGGAAATAGATCCGCGAAAGATAGATGATGGGCTGGACGGTTCCGCTCTTCTGCAATTCAAAGTTCTGGATCGTGCTGCCCAAACCCTTGAGATCCGAAAGTGGCCGCTCGGAAATCATTTCCGGGACGGCATAAAGTTCACCCCCATCCCAGGCCTTGAGCGCGAAGTAGCCTGTGGCCGTCGCCGTAAAGCTGGTCTCAGGCGTCGGCAGCAGCGAATTCGGGGTGCCATGGAGATTGGTATATCGGGCTGGAAACGCGGGCTTCCATTGATAGATATAGGTGGTCTGCCCATAGGCATTCCAGTCTTCATCGGTGAGATCATGAAGCCCTTCATCCGAAAGGA
>CAYFOC010000186.1:0-3580 GCA_964344615.1 uncultured Methylococcus sp. | reverse complement strand
GTCGCGTATGAATCAAAGGCCAGTGGGGCATTGAAGGCCACATCGACCATGCCGATTTCATTGAGGTTGAGTGCTTCGGCGGGATGATGAATCTGGGTGTTGACGTCGATCCTGTGATTGATGCGTGTAACGGTTCCAGATACCAGATGAGTGTTCTGCTTGAAGAGGTAGGGACGCGAGGGCTGAAGAGCGCGCTCTGCCATCCAGACCAAGTGAGCTCTGACATGCCTTCCCGTGCTGGGGCGATTGTCGCTACGAATGAGAAGATCACCCCGACTGATATCGATCTCATCAGCCAGCGTCATGGTGACGGCTTGTCCGGAAAAGGCCTCCTTGAGATCGCCATCCTGTGTCACGATCCGGGAAATGGTGCTGCTCTTGCCGGAAGGAAGAACAGTTACAGCGTCACCTTGCTTGAAGATGCCGGCCGCAACGGTCCCGCTATAACCTCTGAAATCCAGGTTCGGCCTGTTGATGTACTGTACCGGGAATCTCGGGTCATCAAGATTCTGGTCATGACTAATCTCGATGGTATCGAGAAGAGTCATCAATGGCGCTTCCTTCGACCAGGGCATATTGGTGCTCGGATTGACGACGTTGTCGCCCTTGAGCGCCGAGATCGGGATGAAGCGTATGTCGGGGATATGGAGCTTCTGAGCGAAGGCGAGGTAATCCTCGCGAATCTTCTCAAAGACGCTTTGGTCAAAGCCGACCAGATCCATCTTGTTGATGGCGACGACCACATGGCGGATCCCGAGCAGGGACACGATGTAGCTGTGGCGACGGGTCTGGGTCTGAACGCCGTGACGGGCATCGATCAGGATGATGGCGAGGTCGCAAGTCGATGCGCCCGTGGCCATGTTGCGGGTGTACTGTTCGTGTCCCGGCGTATCGGCAATGATGAACTTGCGGCGGGTGGTCGAAAAATAGCGATAGGCGACATCAATGGTGATGCCCTGTTCGCGCTCGGCCTCGAGTCCATCCATAAGGAGCGCCGGATCAAAGTCATCGCCGGTGGTGCCGAAGCGGGAACTGTCCTTCTTGAGCGCTGCAATCTGATCTTCGTAGATCATCTTGGAATCATGCAGCAGGCGCCCGATGAGGGTGCTCTTGCCGTCATCGACATTGCCGCAGGTGAGGAAGCGGAGGAGCTCCTTGCGTTCGTGCTGGGCGAGATAGCCGAGGATATCTTCGGCAATGAGATCGGATTGGTGAGCCATCAGAAGTAACCTTCCTTCTTCTTTTTTTCCATGGAGCCGGCCTGATCGTGGTCGATGAGGCGACCCTGGCGCTCGGAGGTGGTGGCAAGGAGCATTTCCTGAATGATGTCAGGAAGGGTTGCCGCAGTGGATTCGATGGCCCCGGTCAGAGGGTAGCAGCCGAGGGTGCGGAAGCGAACCGTCTTGATCTGTGGAGTTTCGCCGGGCTTTAGAGGCATTCGGTCGTCATCGACCATGATCAAGGTGCCGTCGCGCTCGACCACGGGACGGGGAGCTGCAAAATACAGGGGAACAATCGGAATGCTCTCAAGGTAGATGTACTGCCAGATGTCGAGTTCGGTCCAGTTGGAGAGGGGGAAGACGCGGATGCTTTCACCCTTGTTGACCTTGCCGTTGTAGATGTTCCAGAGCTCTGGGCGCTGGTTCTTGGGGTCCCAGCGATGGTTCTTGTCGCGGAAGGAATAGACCCGCTCCTTGGCGCGTGACTTTTCCTCATCGCGTCTCGCGCCACCGAAGGCGGCATCGAACTGATAATGGTTGAGGGCCTGCTTGAGGCCTTCCGTTTTCATGACATCGGTGTGCTTTTCGCTGCCATGAGAGAAAGGTCCGATTCCTTGTTCAACGCCCTCTGGATTGATGTGGACGATGAGATCGAAGCCGAGTTTTTCGGCCATCTGATCGCGGAAGGTAATCATTTCCTTGAACTTCCATGTGGTGTCGACATGGAGGAGGGGGAAGGGGGGCTTTCCTGGGTAGAACGCCTTCATGGTGAGGTGCAGCATGACAGCGGAGTCCTTGCCGATGGAATAGAGCATGACCGGTCGGTCGAACTCGGCGGCAACTTCACGGATGATATGAATGCTCTCGGCCTCAAGCTGCTTGAGGTGCGTCAAATTGTGATCTTGCATGAGGGAGTCTACGTGAAGGAGGAGACAGATGACTCGTCCATCAGGGTGGGAAAGGTCCCAATTTTAACATAGCGAAACGTCGGGGTTCGCACCGTTAATGCGCTTGTACAGCCCACGGTAGGGTTTTTCCTGCCAGAAATGGAATAAGGTGTTCCTCACCATAAGGCAGGCTGTTCTCGATGGTGAACTCCCCTCTCTGAAGGGTGATCTTGCCGGTGTTTCTTGGCAAGCGATAGAAGTCTGCACCATGAAAACTGGCAAAACCTTCAAGCTTATCAAGCTTTCCTGCCTGTTCAAACGCCATCGCATAGAGGGACAGGGCATGGCGTGCCGTGTAACACCCGGCGCAACCGCAGGCTGTCTCCTTTGCTGTCTGGGCATGAGGGGCACTGTCGGTCCCTAGGAAAAATTTTGGATTGCCGCTAGTAGCGGCATCCAGCAAGGCAAGGCGGTGTTCCTCCCGCTTGAGGATTGGCAAACAGTAGAAATGGGGACGAATTCCCCCTGTCAGCATCGCATTGCGATTGAACAAGAGATGGTGTGCCGTAAGGGTCGCGGCAATTCCTTCTCGTGCATCACGGACAAAATGAGCGCCTTCACGGGTCGTGATGTGTTCAAGGACGATTCGAAGGGATGGGAATTGCCTTGAGACGGGCTCAAGATAACGATCAATGAATGCCGCTTCGCGGTCAAAAACATCAATCTCAGTATCCGTGACTTCACCGTGGATCAGTAGCGGGACATCATGCCGCTCCAAGGCTTCGAAGAGGGGGTTCAAGGCGCTGAGGTCTTTGATGCCTGCATCTGAATTGGTGGTCGCGCCAGCCGGATAAAGCTTGAAGGCATGAACGTATGGGGATTCGGAAACGCTTTTGACCTCACCGACCGATGTGCTATCCGTCAGGTAAAGCGTCATCAGAGGGTCGAAATCAGTGGGCGACCCAAGGGCCTCCAGTATCCGCTGTCGATAAACCAAGGCTTGACCAACCGAGGTGATCGGAGGGCGCAGATTCGGCATGACGATCGCCCTGGCAAACTGTCGAGCAGAATCAGCAAGTACGCTTTTGAGATAGGCACCGTCCCTGAGATGGAGGTGCCAGTCGTCAGGTTTAGAGATCGTGATGGATGGCATCAAGCAATGTCTGAGGTCTCGGCCTCGTAGGCGTCTGCACCTAACAATCCATCGAACTCAGTTGGATCCGTTGGCTGAATACGAACAATCCATGCCTGATAGGGTGATGAATTGAGCGCCTCGGGAGAGGTTTGTAGGCTGTCGTTGACGTCCGCAATCGTTCCGCTTACGGGTGCAAACACATCAGAGGCGGCCTTCACCGATTCGACCACGAACATGGCCCTGTCCTTTAGAACGGTCTTTCCCTGAGTGGGGAGATCGATAAAGACAACGTCACCTAACGCTTCCTGAGCGTAATCCGTAATCCCAACGGTGATCAG
>CAYFOC010000185.1:0-3660 GCA_964344615.1 uncultured Methylococcus sp. | reverse complement strand
GCATCTGGCGCTGATCGGATGGCCGCACCCGTCGGACACGAACTGACGCAGGCAGGCCCGGTCGGATTTCCGAGACACAGATCACACTTCATGGCCTTTTTAATCACCTGCCCGGATCCATGTTGATGAGCGATTTCTTCACCCGGACTTCGCCCTTTTCCCCACAAGAGCCAACTCCAGAAATCGAGTGGTGCCTGAGGTTCTGCTGCCACCATCTGGATGACACCGAAAGGACAGTTGGCAGAGCAGTTCGAACACCCGATACAGAGATTGGTATCGATGATGACGTTGCCCCCCGGTTGACGCGTGATGCAGTTTGCGGGGCAATCTTTCATGCAACCCGGTTCGTAGCAGTGTCGACAACTGCCAGGAATGTGGATTGTCGCGAAGGTTTCACCAGCTTTGCGTTGCAGCCGGGAAACACCGTTATGGGTCTCTGCACATGCTTTTTCACAGTTGTCGCAACGGACGCAGAGAGATTCGTCAATCACCAATACATTGGATCCATCCACCACGCCAGCCGATTCGACAAATCCGATGATGGCATTGGTCGCTTCTTCCTGGTCTCTCTGTTGCTCCTTGAGCAACATCGCCCTTGCCCTTCGCTCTGCCCCCCGATGAATCGAAGGGAATCGCTCCAGGGTTTCATGAAACAACTGGGCTGAAATCCGCAGGACTTCAGTGACCGTCGATGCCGTTGCCGTATCAAGTCGGTTGCCACCCAGATAGATTTCATCGGCACCGAAACAATTGCCCCCGGTCACGAGATGCTGATTTTGTGCCTGCCCATTCTGAAGTCTCGAGAGTGAAATGGACCCCTTGAGCAGGATGTATAGCGAATCGCTTGGATCACCCTCGGCATAGATGACTTCCTGCGCCTTATGCCGCTGGTATTGGCCCTGCTCGATCACCTCCTCGAAGGAAAACTCGTTGATCTCTTCCTTGATCTCCTCCCCGGGAGAAATCGTTGCAAATGTCCGGAATACCAGTCGTCGAAGGAATGTTTTTTCTACGGACTCCTTGATCTCGGAAACGCTGCTAAAAAGCTTTGCTGCGGCCTTCACCGGCGTCGCCAAAAGAAGCGTATCTTCAACGGCATGGCCATAGACTGAGGCGGGCAACCCTGAGCGAAGCGAGACGATTCCCATCATTTCGCCAATACCCCAGTAATGACGGATATTCTCGAGATTGCCCTCCAGGGTGATCCCGATGCGCCCGGTCAGGATGGTATCGATGGAAGAAAAGTATTGGCCAGGCTCAAACAGCAATGTGCCCTTGGGAACAAAACGCACCCGGCTTTCGCGGATGAATTCGCGCAGGACGATATCCGTCACGTGATGGAGTATTTCGATGTTTTCCCGAAGGCTAGCGAGACTGGCCTTGACGGAGACGAATCCGGGAAACTCCTTGAGGACATTTTCAACGAGTTCCTGATCCGCAGGATCAATCGGGCGACCATCAATGAACTCGATGACCTCATACCCCTGATTCATCGCCTCCTTGATGAGAGGGCATCCTGCCAAGGCACCAATGACGTAAATTCCCGGGCGCGTTGTTTGATAGCCCTCGGCAATGATCGGAAAGGCATTTTCATCCGCGGAAGGGAACCCGAGAGTCATGCTGTCGAGGAGTCTGCGCTGAGGCATGGCGCCCGCACGAATGATGAGCTTGTCACTTGGAATCGTGACCGTACCCAAGGAAGAATCCACCCGGACCAATGCCGAGGCATCAGATTCACCGGGTTGGATGGATTCCGGCACGGCTTCGAAAAGGCAGCTGATTTCCTTGTTCTGTATCGCACGCTGGATGGCTGAGACGTTTCGGCCCTTGGCGCGATCAAACCCGTTGCGCCGGTTGATGAGCGTGACCTGGTTTTGGCGAGACAAGGCCAATGCGTCTTCCAAGGCAGAATCACCCGCACCAATGACGGTGACGCGCTGGTTTCTCAGCAAGGAGGCATCATCAAGCTTGTAGGCTACGATGGGATGATCCTCACCTGAAATGCCGAGCTTACGGATGTTCCCCATGTTGCCAATGGCTAAAACGACAGATTCAGCGTCAAAGGCTTCCCCAGACGTTGTCACCAATCGATAGGCACCCGCCTCGCCCTCAATGGATTTCAGTGCCGAATGGAATCGAATATTGATCTTGAGCCGGCGTATGTCCTCTTCCCAGGCCTCAAGGACCTGTTCGCGAGTCCCTTCGGCAAATCGGACGCTACTCCGCAACGGCATGTTGGAGGGCTCATCCATGACATGCTTGCCCTTCTGGTACCAGAAGTTGACTGTATTGGAGATCTCTCCGGCCGCTTCCAGAAGAACGTGAGAAAGTCCAAGTTCAGCCGCCCGCCCGGCAGCACTGAGTCCAGCGGGACCTGAGCCAACAATGGCGACTTTAACTTTTCCCACGTCAGTGCTCACGCTGGTACACCATGAAGGCAAGACTGTGCTGGCATAGATCCATGATTCGAGATTAATGTGAACGGTTGGTCGATATCGACTGAAGCGCCTGTCGGAACACGGCCGGCCGATAGGACGCAGGACTTGAAGTAGCCGCTCTCAATCCGTTCATCGTGGCGTCCGTCAGCCGGTTGTCACCGTTTTGAGACAGCGTGGCGCGAATAGCCTCCACCGCCATCACGACCTGTTCCGCGGCGGCATAGCTCAGATAGTCATTCTGTCGACTGCGCTCGACCAGGGCATTCAAGACAAGCCCACAGTCCCCAGCCGTAAAGTCATGCTTCGCCACGATAGCCTCGAGATCCTTGAGACTCTTCAACAGCGCCTCTCCCACCTGATGCATTTTGTTGGCATCGCTCTGACTGGCCTTGTGGAGTTCGCCAATTTGTTGGCGAAGATGAGCACCCTCCGCTGGCTCAACGACGTCCGCAACGATTGACGCCATAATTAGCCCGGAATCATTGAAACGGATCAGACCGGGTCCCATGCCCGATATGCCTCGCTTTTCCCACGTCAACTTTGAAGAGCCCGAATCCTCCTGCGAGCGCCCTTGAGCAAAGGCATCGCTGGGCATTTCCACGTCGTGGTGGCAGGACTGGCAATCGAAAAACGACAACTCGGGCATCAAACCGGAGTGCTGGTTTTTGCCATGAATGAACAATTCAAGAAATCTGATCGACGTATCGACTTGGCCGAAAGCCCAGATCCCTGCATGAGTCCCTACATTTTTGCGCTTTGAATAATCCTTGTCGGCAACATAATGCTTGTGGACTTCAGAGTACGTGTCCAATTCGAAACTGATGCGGGGATGCCCTGCCCCCATAATGCGGTGAGAAGCAAAACGTTGGTCATCCCCAACGTGGCAGCGATTGCAGAGTTCGGCTCGCTTCTGAGGATTTTCCGTGGGATAGAGCCCGTGCCGCACATTGTCCGCGTGTGTCCCCTCGCCGGACACGTGGGGGCCAAGATATCTACTCCCTCCCCCATGACAGGCCTCGCATCCAACGCCATCAGAAAGATCGAATCGTTTGCCACGAAGATCAGTAGGCACATTGTCTGCATGACAATCCAGGCAGACTTTTGATTCGTGAGCCGGCTCAGAGAGACCCAGGTTATGAGCAATGCGTTTTGAACGCTCGTTGAGCAGGACAAGATAAGCCCGTGAATGGGGATCCTCACGGTTCCACACGATGTACTCGTT
>CAYFOC010000184.1:0-3694 GCA_964344615.1 uncultured Methylococcus sp. | reverse complement strand
TTCATGAGCTCAAGCGCACGGCCATCCTTGACCAGAATGCCTTTCTGCGCGCAGAGCGCCAGTGAGGAAAGCATCGCCAAAGGCGCGGCCATACGGATGCCGGTGCCCAGGTCGCTGTTGAGTACAGCGACGCCAGCAAAGGGCCCGAGTGTCGAAAAGGCAATGCCGCTGACCACCATGGTCGGAAGTACGGCCTGATCGGCAAGGCGTTCACCCTTATTCTGGGAGGTGAGCTTGTAACCGGCGGTATCGTTCAGAATCTGACTGATCTTGGCGGTCGCCGTTTCGCTGCCCGCTTGTTCAACGGAGACAAAAATCTTGCCGGCCACCAGAATCGTCGAGGCATAAACGCGATCGCCGACGCCTTTTTCTGCCGGGGTGGACTCACCGGTCAGGGCGTGCTGATCGATCATCGCCATGCCTTCGATGATGTGACCATCGACAGGGACGGCATCACCGGTGTGAACGGCCACAATGTCACCTTGCGCCACCTTTTCAAGAGACACTTCGATTTCAACCCCATCCTTGACCAGCCATACGTAACGCGGCTGTTTTCCGAAGGCGTTGAGAAGCATCTTCTTGGAGTTGTCCTCGGTTCGCTTGACGAGCAGGCGGCCAAGGGACAAGCACCAGGCCATGACGGCACCCGGAAGAATGTTGAGCGTCCCCAGACAGCCGATGACCACCAGGGAGTCGAGGATGTCGACGCCAAGACGGCGTTCTTTCACGATGACATCGTAGGCGCCCTGAAAACTGGGAATGGACGTGTAGGTGAAGAGGGCGGCTGCCACCGGTATCAAGGGCGGGAAAGCGAGCTGCGCTGCGGCAGCGACCGGCAAGGACAAGGTACAAATCGGAAGATCAAGATCCAGCTTGTCGAGAATGTCCTGATTTTCAGCGCCAGCCAATGCGGCGTCGACGATTTCAAGGATATTGGCGGAGGTCAGCCGGCGCGGATCGAAGTGAACCTGAACTGTCGAGAATAGGGTGCTGGTCTTGTATCGATCTACCCCCAGCACGCTCATGAGTTCGCGTTCGATTGCTTCGCAGAGCGAAGATTTTCGATAAATCGCGTTGTTTTTGAGCTGGATAAAACCGGTGGACTCCTTCTGAACCTCCCATCCGGTGACCCGATTCTGGTAGCGGTGGTAAGCCACGGCACCGTGTCGGTCCTGTGCGATGGCAACCGGCGAAATGACCGTGCCAGTTTCGCCCTTCTCGGAGGAGGCTGCCGTCAACTCAGCGTCGAAATTCCCAGACAGTGCAGCGAGAATCTCCTTCGGAGACTTTTGACTGTCGTAGTGAATATCCGCAAACAAGGCGCCCGCCTTAGGAATGCTCAGCCCGATGATGTCTGGGGTGTTGAAGACGCGTCGGACAAAGCTTGCAAACGATGCGGAATCGGTGCTGTTGAACAGGTCGCTATTAAGGATCCGCAGGAGTCCCGGTCGCGGGAACTGGATGCGGGGTTCAGCGGGAGCTGTAATTCCAGAAGTGCTGGAAGGAGATTCCATGAGGGGTCTTGCTCGTAAATATGGATCTGTAAAGGGCACGGGATGACCCGCCGATCACTTCAAAGGCTGAAGTGATCGGCGGCTCTGGCGAGGCGAGGGATGAACGCGCGAGTGGAGAGCCTTAGGGCTTGGACTTCGCTTCGTTCAGCGCTTCAATGGCAGCCCGGCCACCATCAATAAGGCCCTCGACGAGGGGATTTTCCTGGGGGACGGACTTTGCAACAAATACGGTCGCATAAACGATGCCATAGGACAGCATGTAAGAGCTGGTGTAGGTGAAGCGGGAGAGGGTCTGTCCCACGCCCTGACCGGCCTCGCGAATTTTTTCACCCGCACGGGTGGCGTCTTCGGACGCATTGCTCATTGCTTCACGCATTGCATCTGAAATGGAACGCAAAGGATCGCTTTCTGTGTTTCCTGCCGTTGCAGTATTAGCCATTTCTATTGTCCTCTAATCAATCGGTGAGATATCGGGGAGGCATCGCTGGGGCGGCGCAGTCAAATCAAGAGGATTTGCCGCCACGAATACCGTAATGGATCCAAGCTATCACAGGAGGTAATCCAGCGTCTATTCGCATTTTTAGAATCCTCTGTTTCCGCATCATCCCCGATATCATGAAGTAGATCCGTTTCTGAATGATGTCAGTCAGGAAATATTAGTTAGGGGCCTGCACGGGCGCGGCGGCCTGTGGAACCGTTTCGTCCTTCTGATCGACCTGAATCAGCTTTTCCAGCTTGAAACCCATGCCGACGGCCTTGCGGACCAGATCCTGCATGATTTTGTTGTCGAGTGTCTTGTTGCGGGAAAGGATCCAGAAATAGCGGGCGTTGGGTCCCGTGACCATGGCCCAGCCATAATTGGGGTCCATGGCGATAATGTTGAAGCTGCCATAGAAAGGACCGAAGTAAGAGATCTTGAGACGCCCGATATTTGGACTTTCAACGAGTCCCCCCTTGCCGGCGGAGGAATGCCATTGGCCCTGCTTGGTATCGAAAGCCTTGTTCTCCACCTTGAAGTCGTCACCCTCTTTGAGGGTATAGGTGTAGGACACATGGGTCATATTTTTTTCAAAGCCATGATCCAGACGGGCAATTTCATACCAAGTGCCTTCAAATCGCTTGATGTCGAAGGGCGTGACAGCATTCATGCCTTCAGGGATGCCGAGCTTGCCGAACATCAGGTAAGCGGCGCTTGTGACCAGAAGCACAAAGATGGCGGCGGAGATATATTTCATAGGTTGGGTGTCGTTAGCGGGAGTGAGCCAGAATTTAGTGCAAATTCTAGCGGAAAACCTGATCGTGGATGGCGCTGAAAAGAGAAGGGCCGGGTCACCCAAGGGTGAGCCGGCCCTGTCTAAGCCCTTAAGACCTTATACGGATGGAGCAACCGTTCCGATAGGACCTACGCTCACTGCATCGCCGGTCTTGCTTCCACCTTCGCTGCTGTCAGCACTAGGCGGGCTGACCCAGTCGCGGGGCGGGGCTGGGACGCGGCCTTCCATGATGTCGTCGATCTGGAAGCGGTCGATCGTTTCGTACTTCATCAGGGCTTCCGCCATCAGGTGCATCTTGTCGAGATTTTCCCGGAGGATGCGTTCTGCCCGGTCGTAGTTCCGATCGATGACCGAGCGGATTTCTTCATCGATCAGGTGCTGCGTTTCTTCAGAGATCGACTGTGTCTGCGTCACGGAGCGGCCCAGGAATACTTCGCCCTGTTCTTCACCGTAGGCCAGAGGGCCCAATCGTTCTGAAAGACCCCAACGCGTCACCATACTGCGCGCCAGCTGGGTTGCCCGCTCGATGTCATTGGAGGCACCGGTGGTAACCGCTTCTGAACCAAACACGATGTCTTCTGCCAGTCTTCCGCCATAAAGGCTTGAAATCTGGCTTTCGAGCTTCTGCTTGCTGGCGCTGTACTGATCGCGTTCCGGCAGGAACATGGTGATACCCAACGCACGGCCTCTCGGAATGATGCTGACCTTGTAGACCGGATCGTGCTCAGGAACCATTCGGCCGACAATCGCATGCCCAGCTTCGTGATAGGCGGTTACCAATTTCTCATCTTCGCTCATCACGGCAGACTTTCTTTCGGCACCCATCAGGATCTTGTCCTTGGCCTTTTCAAAGTCTTCCATTTCGACTTCTTTCTTGTTGTGGCGAGCGGCAAAGAGAGCGGCTTC
>CAYFOC010000183.1:0-3767 GCA_964344615.1 uncultured Methylococcus sp. | reverse complement strand
AGGTCAAAACATACAAAATCCAGTGCGAACTTCAGCAAATGTGCTTCATCGCCAAATAGTAAGAACAAGGAAAAAAATCCCCTCACAACGATTGAGCACCCTTAAGCCAATATCTCTCATGCTAGGATTCAAAGAGGACCAGCCTGATCGTTTAACCTCTCCTCGTTAGTGAAGACCATGCCTCAACCTACGCCGTCATCTCGCCTCGGCCTACTCTTGCTCTCCCTCTTCTTGCTTGGGGGTTGCGCCACATCGGAAACCCTTCAGAATCCCGAAAACCCGGGACAGGGCAAGCCGCGGCGTGATGCCATCACCTGGGAGAGTGGCAGATAAAAGATCTGCGTACCCTTGAAACTTAGTTGTCCCAAGCGCATATTTCCATGCAAAATGAATGGTTAATTGGACCGGGAATTTCTGGAGATTTTTATGATGAAACGCGGAATAACATTCTGGATTTTGATTGCTCTCGCCCAGACGGCTCTCGCGAGCGATCTGCCGGATGGAAATCTGACGCCGGGCGCTCTTGATCCCGAAGTTATAGATAGCAACGTCAAAGAGACCATCTGCAAGGCTGGGCATTTCACCTGGACCGAAGGCCACATGCCACCTAAGTCTTTTCTGGAAAAAACAGAGAAAGAGCAAATTCTGGCCTACGGCTATCCCGATGAGAACATCAAGCATTACCAGATGGACCATCTGATCCCCTTGTCGCTAGGGGGGAGTCCCACAGATGCAAAAAACATCTGGCCACAGCCGCTAATCAGCAAATGGTCTGCCCGCCGCAAGGATTACCTCGAGGGCATTCTTCACGAAAAGGTCTGCAAAGGTGAAATCAGCCTGACCCAAGCTCAGGATGAAATCCGCGGGAACTGGATTACCGCCTACGAAAAATACATAGGCGCTGCTGATCGGCATCCCTGAAGATCACTGCGCCGGTCGCTCTTCATCCGGCAGTCAAAGAGGCAGAACCTCCCGCCCCTCTCCTAGCTGATTGCTTCAATGACCGCGAGGAATCCCTGCTTCGTGGTCATGCATGTGACGTTGCGTCAGATCGTAGGGAAGCCCCATGGCCATTCGGGTAAAAATTCCAGCTGCCGAGATGCCATTGAGAACCAGCGCTATGGCGATCAGTGGCGTCAGCCAGGCATGTTGGCTACTGGTGTAATAGAGAATGAGATCCTGCCCCACAAAAGCCGGGGTCACGGGAAAACCGACGACCCCCAAGAAAGCAAAGAACAGGAGTAGCGTCAGGAAAGGGGCGCGCTCAGCCATGGCTCTAAAGGCAAACGGAGTCTCTTCGTAATCCTTGTTGGCCCTCATCCGCAACATTGCAAAGAGCCCAAGCAACCATGCGATGGCGATGGTGCCAAAAAACCATGGAAGATAGCTTCCCAATTCCCCACTGATGACGTAGGTCGAGAACCCCGCAAGAACGGTACTCGAACAAACGGCATTCCAGGTTCTGAAGGGATTACGTTTACGGGTAAACCCTAGTACCGACAAAATCAGCATGCCTACAGCGATCACTCCCGCCAGATAAGGTCTGATGGAGAATCCCGATGCGTATATGCCATAGCCCAAGAGCACCATCCCTGAGATGACAATCAGGGATAGCCAAAGGTTTACTCTCGCAAAGACCATACCGAGATGCCGGAATGAATCCCACAGCAGAGACCGAACCCAGGCCTCAAGATTAAATTCCTGCACAGCAATGACCTGAAGCGTTGTCTCCAGAACATCCGATAGCCGCCCCTTCACCATGGCCGGTATCTGCTGCATGAATGAGTTTTGCCGAAGATCGACACGGGTATCGGTCGCTCCCACCGTGCGGAGACGGTGGGTAATGATGGAGGGCGAGACCAGCAGCTGGTAGCTCCTGAGAAATGCATTTCCCAGAAAATGAATCAGGACCAATGCATGCAGCCCCAAAGCTAACTCCACGAACATCAGGCCAACCTGCGCAATGGATGCATAGGCAATCTGGCCCTTGATATTGGACTGAGCCTTTTCTGAGACCGTCGATACCACGACGGTGGTCAACCCGATGCCACCAATAATGAAACGGGCCATCAAATGATCACCCCAAACAGCTTCGGTCCTCAGTAGCAAATAAACACCCAGGTGCACGGATAGAGCGCCATAAAAGATCGCGCTCGAGGGCGTCGGTCCCTCCATGGCGCGGGGAATCCAAAAGCAAAACGGGAACTGAGCAGACTTTCCACTGGCGGCTAAGACCAAAAGCATGGAAAGACCCGTAATTTCGAGCGACTGGGCGGCTCTGACAGGATCGAGGGCATGGTCGAGTTCAAGGAAATGGTTGTGGCCCTTGACCAGCAAATCCAGAAGCAAGGCCGCGAGAAGCAATCCAAAATCACAGAGCCTGTAGATGCTGTAGGCCCTTTGGGCATTCCGAATCGGCTGAACACGATGCCGATAGAAGGCAATGAGCAGAAAAGACGAAATGCCGACGACCTCCCATCCGGCAAAAAACATGTCCAACACGCCCGACAAGATGGCCATATTAAGACCGGAGATAAAACCAAAAATGGTCAAAAAGAAGCGCTTGTAGCCTGCTTCGCGGTGAAGGTAATAACGGCAATAGCGAACAATCACCGAGAAAATGGCAGAGGTACAAAAAAGATAGACCGCAGAAATCTTGTCAAAGAGAAAAACCAATGGAAAGTGATAATCCCCTGACTTGTAGAGGGTAAACCACTCAAATTCATACTGCGGGAATCCTATGTAGGCCCAGACGGCCAGCAAGGCAAAAACGACCAGCCCCAAAAGATGCGTAAACAAGAGACTGATTCTCGCAACGGCATCTTCCGATTGCCCGAAGAGAAGAATAAAGAGAAAACCAAGAACGGGGATAAACTGGGCTCCCAATATCAAACTATTCATGCACGTCCCCTCATCAAATAGTGCACAGGGATCGTCTCCTTCTTGTCTCTATACACATCCAGAGACCAACGCGCCGTCGGCACCTTCAGATCCAGAGGGAGATGTTCCTGGCGCCAACCGCCCGTTGAATAGATAAATATGGACTGATCCTCAGGATCCAGAGATGCAAGCCGCACCCACTCGTTATCCAGCCAGCTCATCAGGTGAGGAATGAGCTGCAAGGCCTTATCGATGACGGATGTCTTCTGTTCGATAACGATCATCAGGCGGGATGCCTCATGAATCTCCACCATCTGGGAACTCAGCCCCGTCCTCAGGTCCCCCTCCACACCATTCGCAACCCCGAGCAAGCCGATGACGTTATGGGGTAACTTGGTCCCTGCACCATAAGCCGAGTTATCGATTCGGGAGAAGAAATACTGCAGATTGATTCCTCCACAGACCGGAATAATCGCCCCCATGATTCGGGCAAGCGTTGCCCCATCGAGGTCTGCCTCAGGCGCATAGGAGTGCAGAAAGGACCTGCGGTCGATAAAAAGGGAGCGCGTCAGGTCGCGATTCGCCACGACACAGTAGAGGTTGTTGTTGTGATCATATTCGGGCCTTGGCTCGAATATGGAGGAAGAGCGCGTTTTCACATGAGCGATAGCGGCCGAATAGGTCTTGGCCTGAGGACCCAGCTCAAACCAACGACAACGCTCATGCGCATTTCTCTCAAGCGCCTCCTCCATGCTGCGCTTAAAGGTCACCAACCCCATCGGTAAGTCGACGGGCCAATCCTGTTGGTCGAAATAGGTGATTTCATCGCTGGTCGTGTTGTGCATGGCGGAAACGAACAAGGTTTCCTCCGGAATCACGATCCCCCG
>CAYFOC010000182.1:0-3787 GCA_964344615.1 uncultured Methylococcus sp. | reverse complement strand
CTCGATCGCTTACGCTGATCTCTTGATGGCGCTGGGCGAAGACGTGGTTCATCGGGTGCTTGAGGATGATTTCAAGGCCGTTGAAAAGACGACTTCTTCACGCCGCACCCAGTAGGTCAAGCGCTCAGACCTTGAAAGCCTCCGTATAATCCCCGGAGTTCTACCTACAATTTCTCAATCCCATGGCCCGTCTGGCATTTCTTCTCCTCGCCCTACTCCCTGCACTGAGCTTTGGCCGCGATGCCCCATTGCCCACGGAACAAGCCTTCGGCTACCAAAGCCAGATCACTCAGGACGGGGTACACATACTGTTCAAGGTTGCTCCGGGGTACCACCTCTACCTGCAGCGCCTCAAGATCGCGAAAGGCAGCGATGGCGTTGAACTCGGGGTCCCGCTGATTCCTGAAGGGGACTGGACCGATGACCCGGCCATGGGAAGAACCCGCGTACTGCGCGGCTCCGTAGATATCAAGATTCCGATCACTGCCCTGCCGACGCCCCCTGCCCCCGCACTGCTTCAGGTCAAGTATCAGGGCTGTCAGGATGAAGGATCCTGTTATCCCCCGCAAAATGCCATGATCGATGTTTCATCGGCACCCATCAGTTCAGCCAAGGGACCCGTCGTCGCCTCGGAATGTGAGGCCCGGGGTATCGCGGGTGAATCCGAACTCCGCTCGGAACAGTGCCGGATCGTTGATGCACTCAAACAGGAAGACTTTTTCTCCACCGGCTTAAGTTTCCTCGGCATGGGTCTGCTTTTGGCCTTCACCCCCTGCATCTTCCCCATGATCCCGATTCTTTCGGGGCTGATCGCAGGACAAGGTCAGAAAATCAGCACCAAACGCGCTTTCACCCTGTCGCTTGCCTACGTCATGGCCTCCGCGCTCGCCTATACCCTGTTCGGCATTCTGGCCGGACTCTTTGGCCATAACCTTCAGGCAACGCTCCAGCACCCGAAAGTCATCATCACCTTCAGCGCCTTCTTTGTCGTCCTGGCCCTCTCGATGTTCGGGGCATTCACGATTCAGTTGCCCAGTGTCCTCCAGCATCGGCTGATTGACCTCAGCAATCGACAAAAGGGGGGGACCATTTTGGGAAGTGCGGCCATGGGGTTCTTGTCCGCACTGATCGTAGGTCCCTGTGTTGCTGCACCTCTGGCTGGCGCCCTGATCTATATCGGTGAAACGGGTGATGCAATCTATGGCGGATTCGCATTGTTCTCCCTCGGCATCGGCATGGGCCTCCCGTTGCTGGCCATCGGGACTTCAGCCGGATCGCTGCTCCCCAAAGCCGGGCTCTGGATGGAGAGCGTCAAGGCCTTTTTTGGGTTTGGGCTTCTCGGCATCGCCATCTGGCTTTTATCGCGCATTGCTCCCCCTGAACTGATGCTTTTCCTTTGGGGGGCGCTTTCGATCCTGATCGCCGTTACCCTCGGGGCGCTGGAAGATCTCCCCAAACCACCCCTCTTCCATCATCGCCTTGCCAAGGGCCTCGGCATTATTTTTCTGGCCTACGGGATTCTGCTCCTTATAGGTGCGTCAGCGTCCGGTCGCGATCCCCTTCACCCTCTCGAACGAATCAGCCTCTCGGCCACCTCGAAACAGGCTCCTGAGTCGCATGCTTTGAATTTCGTGGCGGTGAATTCGATCGCGGATCTTGATGCGCAACTGGCAGGTGCTCAAGCATCCAAGACCCCTGTCCTCCTCGATTTTTATGCCGATTGGTGTACCGCCTGTCAGGAAATGGAAGAGGAAACCTTCGTCGATCCGGAGGTTCAGAAGACGCTGAGCCACGTCCTCCTTTTAAAGGCGGACATCACCGATTCCACGGATGATCAAAAGGCACTGCTGCGCCGCTACGGACTCATCGGTCCGCCGGCCACCCTTTTCTTCCGCGAGGATGGACAGGAAGTCAAATCACGCCGAATCGTCGGCTTCATCCCTCCGGCACCCTTCAATCAGCACGTGATCCAGGCTCTGGGTCTCCCCTCTTCAACGACGGTCCAGTAAATCAACATGAGAACATTAGTCGCCCTTTTCTTCCTGATCGGCCTTTCAAATGCCCATGCCCTGGAAAGCCTTCAAGGACCTGCGAAGAACTGCCCCATCAAGGCCTTGAAAGATGGCAAGGAGATTTCACTCGCCTCCCTCAAGGGCAAGGTGGTCTATCTCGACTTCTGGGCTTCCTGGTGTGGACCCTGCGCCCTGTCGTTTCCGTTCATGGAAGAGACGTACCTGAAGCACAAGAGCGAAGGGCTTGAAGTGGTCGCCATCAGTGTCGATGAGACGGCTGACGATGCCAGTAACTTCATCAATGGCCAGAAGGTCAACTTCGCGATTGCTCATGATCCTGAAGGCACCTGCCCCAAGGCCTATGAACTCCAGACCATGCCGACAAGCTATCTCATCGACCGCA
Source organism: uncultured Methylococcus sp. (assembly GCA_964344615.1). Lineage (GTDB taxonomy): Bacteria > Pseudomonadota > Gammaproteobacteria > Methylococcales > Methylococcaceae > UBA6136. The sequence goes on along the minus strand of CAYFOC010000182.1, from coordinate 1,372 downwards.
AGGGAAATCTTCGAAGCGTCCATCGGGGCTTCAATAACTCCGATCGGGAGGAACTCAACAAGTCCATTGATGCCCTTCTCAAGGAAAAGCCCTGATCGATTGACGCTCACTCAAAGGGGCCACTCCAGCGTGAGGATCATCCCTGTGACGATGGTCAGGATGTGAAACGGTATCGTTATCCCTTCAAGGCGATGGGTTCACCCTGTCACCTGACGGTCTATGCCAAAACCGAACTGCTCGGAGCATCCGCGTGCGACCTCGTCACGCGGGAAGTCGAGCGCATCGAAGCCCGATATTCCCGCTACCGACCGAAGAGCCTCCTCTCCCGTCTTAACCGCGAAGCTCATGACCCCATGGGCTTTGAGGCCGATGAGGAGTTGCTGGGACTCATTGAATATGCCCGGACCTGTTTCATCGAGAGCGACGGTCTCTTTGACATTACTTCAGGGATTCTTCGAAAGGGATGGCAGTTTGGTCCCGATGGGAGGCTTCCGAGCCCCGACACCATAGAAAGCCTCTTGCCCGCCATCGGTTTTGAAAAGATCCATCAGGAGGGATCCCGGATCCGCTTCACTCATCCCGGGATGGAGATTGATCTTGGCGGCATCGCCAAGGAGTATGCGGCCGATTGTGCCGCACGCTTGCTGGAAAATGCCGGCATCGTTCACGCGGTGGTCAATTTCGGCGGCGATATCCGCATCATCGGCCCACAACCCAATGGCGTCCCTTGGGAAATCGGCATCCATCATCCAAGGAAAAAGGACACGCTGATGGCGACGCTTGAACTGACTGAAGGCGCCGTCACCACTAGCGGTGACTATGAAAGAGCCCTGGTCATCGATGGCAAACATTATTCCCATCTTCTGAATCCAAAAACCGGCTGGCCCGTCGAAGGACTTCAAAGCGTGAGCGTTGTCGCCCCCCTCGCCTTGATTGCCGGTAGCGCCAGCACCATCGCCATGTTGAAAGGCCACGAAGGAAAGGCGTGGCTCAAGGACATGGAATTGCCGTGCCTCTGGGTCGATGACGAAGGGAAAATCGATCAATCAGGGATTGCGGCCACTCAGGGATTGACAGGGGTTTCGCTCTAGGGCGATATTGATACTTCGTCTAATCCTTGGAGATACGCAGATGTTTCGTGCGCTTGGAAACCTTTTGGATGGCCTCGCCTGGGGCTTCTCGATGGCCATCGGCTGGATCCTGGCCTTCAGCCTGGTGGGCCTTGTCGCTGCTTAACAACTGAGGGGGCTCTGTCTGAGCCCCCTTGCCACTCATATGGCTTAATACCCGTAAGAAGCCCCGGCCTCGACGCCCGTTCCTGAGGCATAGACCAGGGATGCTGCGGCAATGAGGAGCGATGATCGGCTATCGA
>CAYFOC010000181.1:0-3800 GCA_964344615.1 uncultured Methylococcus sp. | reverse complement strand
AGCGAATGGCTGCTGAATTGATACAGTATCGAAGCCCAGTCGGATGAGGACCATCCTCAAAGACATGCCCGAGATGCGAATCGGCATGGCGACTCCTCACCTCAGTCCTCACACGCATGAGGGATTTGTCAGTCTTGGTCACGACGCTAGCTCCACTGATGGGCTGGGTGAAGCTCGGCCAGCCCGTTCCGGAATCAAACTTATCCCTGGAACTAAAAAGGGGCTCCCCCGAAACCACATCCACATAGATCCCCTCATCGTGAAGGTTCCAATAGGGATTACCGAAGGGCCGCTCAGTGCCTTCGGTTTGCGTAACGCGGTACTGCTCATCCGTCAATAACTGACGGAGCTCTTCTGCCGTGGGTTTTTTGAAAGAGGAACAATCCCAAGTCATTTTCCTTGAACCTCAAGAGTCGGATGTTTGATTTCGCAAAACAGACCGGTTTGACCGATCTTCCCATGCGGAGTTCACCCGACAATTATTTGACGACCCTTAACGTAGGCCTTTTGCTAGGCTCCGGAGCGGGAGGTTCAGGCGGAGGCGTCTCATTATCACCCGTATCTTCCTCATCATCGAAAACCATGCCGCGCCCATTCTCTTGCGCGTAAAGCGCCAGAACGGCCGGGATCGGGATATCCAGGTGCATGGGTTGCCCCCCAAAGCGGGCGCTAAAGCGGACACCGTCATCCGCCAAATCGAGGCCCTGAATGGCTTCCGGGCGCAGATTGAGAACAATCCGACCATCCTGCACAAATTGCGTAGGCACTACCGTACCCGGAACGCTCGCATTCACCAGCATATAAGGGGTAAACCGGTTGTCTACGATCCAGTCATAGACGGCGCGAATAAGGTAGGGCTTAAGGGGTGTCATGCTGCATTATAGTGAAACGTATATCGGCTCGAAGCGACAACGTTCCATTTTCAGTATGCCGGACCCTTTTTACGAGGATCCGGCATGAACGATCAATCGATGTCTTTCCAATATTCCTTCTTCAACTGGTAGAAAATCCAGGTGAGGAACAGAAGGAAAAAGATGACGTACTTACCCAGCGGGATACGTTGCAGGATGGAGGGCTCTGAAACATACGCCAGAAAATTGACGATGTCGTTGGCAACCACATCAAACTGCCTCGGCGTGACCGAACCAGAATGAATACCGCGAACACCGACGACCTCAGCCTTCCCACCATGCTCTTCGATGATGGCCTCTTGTGGGCCCTGAAGATCCCATAACACGTTCGGCATGGCTGCATTCGGCAGGACAACGTTGTTCACACCGAAGGGACGCTTGGGATCCTCATAGAACGACTTGAGATAGGTATAAACCCAATCTGCGCCTTTAGAACGCACCACCAAAGAAAGATCTGGCGGCGCCGAACCGAAAATTTCCGTCGCAGCCTTCGGATCCAGGGAGGTTTCAATCGTATCGTGAATCTTGTTGTCTCCGAACAGGATGAGTTCCTTCATCCTCGCTTCATTGACTCGAAGATCCTTGGACAAGCGGGAATATCGTATTTGGCGAAGACTGTGGCAACCCAAGCAATACTTCCCAAAATACTCCGCGCCACGAATCACTGAAAGCTGATCAAACGCATCGCGGTCAGCACTTTCCAAGCCAACACCTGACTGGGCACGGACCGACAACGCCAACGCAGACAAAATAAGAATAGAGAAAACCTTTTTCATTCTGGACTGTTCCCTAGTGTTTTCCGCGCAGACGGGCCAAGAGGCTATTCAGGTAATGACGCACTGGAATATGTTCAAGCGCACGAATACCGTCCTCAATGAGACGCCACTGGAACCCTTTCCGCTTGGAAAGCGGCAACACCGACTCAGTCACCCGAGAAGGGACCGGCTGAGTAATCTCGACAGACGAGAAAATGGGCATCAGCAAGAAAAAGGCAAAGTAAACCACCGAGAAGCCTCTCGCCATCAGCGTGTAAAGCTCCGTTACCGGCTTGGTCCCAAGCACACCGAGGCCCAAAAAACTGATGACAAAGGCCGTCAGCGCAATCTTGAAAAGCGGACTACGGTAACGAATCGACTTCACCGGGCAACGATCCAGCCACGGGAGAAGGAACAGCACCACGATAGAGCCGCCCATCGCAACGACACCCCACAATTTGCTGGGTATCGCCCGAAGAATCGAATAGAACGGGGTGAAGTACCAGACCGGCTGAATGTGCTCCGGTGTCTTCATCGGATCCGCGGGATCAAAGTTCGGATGCTCCAAGAACAATCCACCCATTTCAGGGCTATAGAACACAATCCAAGCAAAGATGGTCATGAAGAGACCTGCAACGTACAGATCCTTAACCGTGTAATAGGGATGGAAGGGAATGCCATCTTTCGGGATACCTACCAGGTCACGGTTCTTCTTGATTTCGATGCCATCGGGATTATTCGAACCGACAGACCTGAGCGCCGCAAGATGGAGGACGACCAAACCCAAGATAGCCAGTGGAATCGCGATCACATGAAGAGAAAAGAAGCGATTCAAGGTGGCATCTGCAATTACATAATCGCCGCGAATCCAGGTCGCAAGATCTTCTCCGATAACCGGAATGGCTCCAAACAGGGAAATGATGACCTGCGCACCCCAGTAGGACATCTGTCCCCAAGGCAACAGGTACCCCATGAAGGCTTCACCCATCAAAAGTACAAAGATCACCATGCCAAACAGCCACAGAAGTTCCCGGGGCTTTTTGAAGGATCCGTAAAAGAGCCCTCGGAACATGTGCATATAGATCACGACGAAGAACAGGGATGCGCCGGTTGAATGCAGATAGCGAATCAACCAACCCCAATCCACATCACGCATGATGTATTCGACCGAATCGAACGCCAAGTCCGCTGAGGGCTTGTAGTGCATAGCCAGCACGATGCCCGTCACGATCTGATTGACCAGAACGAGAAGCGCGAGCGATCCAAAAAAGTACAAAAAGTTGAAATTCTTCGGTGCGTAGTACTTGAGCAGCTGGTCTTCCAGAAACTGGCCGATCGGCAAGCGCTCATCAAGCCACTCGCGGAATGCATCCCCATGACGCTTCATCACGCTTTCTCCCCATCCAGACCGACAACGATCCGATTTTCACTGGCAAAGTAATAAGGCGGAATCTCAAGATTGACTGGTGCAGGAACACTCTTGTAGACCCGACCTGCAAGATCGAACTTCGAACCATGGCACGGGCAGAAGAATCCACCCTTCCAATCGGCACCGAGATCCGCAGGAGCCACTTCCGGACGAAAGACCGGTGAACAGCCCAGATGAGTACAAACACCAACGGCAACAAAAATCTCAGGCCGGATGGACCGGACTTCATTCTTGCTGGAAGCTGGCTGTTCGGAACTGTCAGACATCGGATCCGCAACGGCCGAATCCAATTCAGGAATTGTCTGTAGCGCTTCCGGAGTTCTCTTCAGAACCCAGACCGGTTTCCCTCGCCACAGGACAACAATTCGTTGGCCAGGCTCCAATTTCTCAATATCCACTTCGACAGGAGCACCCAAAGCTTCAGCCTTGGCACTTGGCTTCATCGTCGAAAGAAAGGGAACCGCCAGAAAGCCGGTACCGACCGCACCGACTACGCTAGCAGCCTGGGTCAGAAATCGGCGTCTATCGTTGTCCACGCCACTCATCATGCAGATACTCCGTTACACGAACCGACCAACCGGATGGGTGGCATTCCAAATGTGGAGGCAACCCGATTGATCCTTAATTGAAACACTGTGTTTCCGTGATTCTTTAGCGGGTGAATTCTGTGGGATTAAGGCCAATGGGTCAAGAAAAACCCGCCTT
>CAYFOC010000180.1:0-3813 GCA_964344615.1 uncultured Methylococcus sp. | reverse complement strand
CCCCCGGCCACGATGCTGGGATAGGCCAGATTCCGCATGCCGTTGCGGGCAAATTCATGGGCGATTTCAGCTTCGATGTCGTATTCATGCAGGCCCGGTTTCGTCGCGCGCATGGCGCGAAGATGGCCGAGTACCGAGACTTCAGCCGCCTTTCGCATGACCTCGATTTCATGCGCGCTCTTGATGAGGCGCATTTCATGAATCAAGGGCTCGATGTCGGTAAAGGTCCCTGGTGGGTGGCCTCCGGAGCGGGCTTCGCCGCGCAGGGTTCGCACCGCACCAAATACCGCTTCATCGAGATCTGCATCCTGTCCGACGGCAAAGTAGACCTGATCCCGATTCCGCAGAAGGTGTGGAAGCTCCAGTTCCAGCGTCTCGATGGAATAGGCGCTGTCTGCACCATGATCATCAACGGCACCTTCAAGCCCTGCATGACGTCCGGTCCAGATCGCTTTTTCAGGATCGAACGGGCGGCAGAAGAGGATATAGGGCCCTTCCTTGCGATCCGGGATCAGAACCAGAACCGCTTCAGGCTCATGGAAACCGGTGAGGTAATGAAAGTCGCTGTGCTGTCGGAAGGGGTATTCGACGTCACGGTTTCGGACAACGGCAGGTGCACTCGCGACGATGGCGATGCTGTTTTTCTTCATCGAACGCATCAGCCGGCGCCGACGCTCCTTGAATTCCCGTGAGCTGAGCATGTGAGACATGACTTAGTGCCTTCCTTCGGGCGTCATGGATTGAAGTTCGCCCTGGACGACTTGAACCCCGACGCGAACATATTCGGTCAGTTCGGCATAGGCCTCTTCATCGGCATCTTCGGTGGCTCCGGCATCGAGACGGACGATCTCCAGAAAATCGCGCAGAATTTCCTGAGCCTCTCCGGGCCAGGATGCAGATTCTCCGCTGTAGCCGAGGCCCTGAAGAAAGCCATGACACCATTCCCCGAGGGAGAGGGCTCGCTGTTCGAGATCACTTTCATCATCGGGGAGCAGCAATTGAAAACTGAAGTCGAGATCGGTCAGTTCCCTGCGGGTCTGACGATAGAGCGCCTCGAGCGTCTCGCGGTCGTGTTCGCCGGATTTGGGAGCCTCTTCGCCGAAGAAGTCCTCAAGCCACTGGGCAGGATCTGTCGCGGTATCCATGCAGAGCATGCCGGAAAGATAACCGTGGACCTCACTGGCGCTGCCGGAGAGTTCTCCCCGGTCCATGAGGTCCTGAATATCATCGAATTGAAGATCACCTGACATAGGATTGCCTTGTCGGCCTTGGCTGAATTCATTATCCTAACATCCGTCATCTTCGTCCCCAAACCCCATCGGCTAGAGTTCACATGAGCGAATCCAATCCTCTCGTCAAGGTTCAGATCCTCGGCAAGGAATATCCTGTTTCCTGCGACCCGGATGAGCAGCACGAACTTCTCCTCGCAGCCCGTTATCTTGATGAAAAGACGCGTGAGATCCGTGACGGGGGCCGCATCATCGGAACAGAGCGAATCGCCGTGATGGCGGCCTTGAACATCGCTCACGAACTTCTTCAGATCAAGCAGCGCCGAATCGACTAGGCGCTACAACGAAAGCCAATAACCCATTACAATCGACGCCGGGTATTTCCTGCGGCGTTCGAGACTCGCTGGGTTACTTCTTGAGCCTAATCTAAAACCCCGGGAGCTTCCGGTTGTTGATGTGTGCAAGTCCGCTCCGAGCGGAAAGCCTGATTCGGCAATCGCTGATCCCACCTGAACCTCTGGTTCAAGGGCGAAAGCGGGTTACGGCGCAGGCGGGAGATACCTCTTTTCCCGGCAGCGAGCCTTAAACCCCTTGATGCTTCCTCCCCGATCACGCTTTCATGTCGACCTGAAAGTGACCCTAGGGCTTTGGCCACGAGCAAAGAATCCATGCAATATTGGTTGATGAAGTCTGAGCCCGATGCCTTCAGCATCGATGATCTGGCGGATCGCCCCGATCAGACCGAACCTTGGGATGGCGTTCGAAACTATCAGGCGCGGAACATGCTCAGAGATGAGATGCAGGTGGGGGACGAGGTCCTTTTCTATCACTCCAACTGTAAGGAACCCGGGGTGGTTGGCATCGCGCGCATCGTTCGTGCAGGATACCCTGACGATACGGCCCTGAATCCCGACTCCAAATATCACGATCCCAAGAGCACGCTTGAAAAGCCTATCTGGTATCGGGTGGATGTGGCTCTGGTCCGTAAACTGTCGAGAACCATCGGTCTTTCTGAAATGAAAAACCGCCCGGAGCTCTCGGAATTGCCTCTGGTGCGCCGCGGCAACCGGCTTTCCGTGATGCCGGTCAGCGCCAAGGATTACGCATTCATACTGGAGCTTGAATGAACTGGCTTTTTCTCATTACGGCCGGGCTATTTGAAATCGGCTGGCCCATCGGCATCAAGATCGCACAGGTACCGGGTTCAAGACTTGTAGGCCTCGTGATCGCAGGATTCTGCATATCTCTCAGCGGCCTTTTCATGTGGCTGTCCCAAAGGACCATCCCCATGGGAACGGCCTACGCGGTCTGGACGGGGATCGGTGCGGCCGGGACTTTCCTGGTGGGCGTGATGATCTACGGGGACCCCTCGAGCCTCGGCCGTTATCTCGGCGTTCTCCTTATCGTTTCCGGCGTTGCCGTCCTCAAACTCTCATCCTGAGTGTCATTTTTTCGGCAGACGGCCGCCGGCAAAGAGCTGGTAGGCGGGATTCTGCGTTTCTTCGCGATAAGCAAAACCGGTTTCTTCCAGGAATTGTCTGAATTCCCGCCGGTTCGGCTTTGGGACAACAATCCCCATCAGGACACGCCCGTAGGCTGCCCCGTGGTTGCGGTAGTGAAAGAGGCTGATATTCCATCGTCCCTCAAGACTTGAGAGGAACGTGAGCAATGCACCGGGTCGTTCGGGGAATTCGAAGCTGTAGACGACTTCATCGATGAGAGCAGGCGCGTGACCACCGACCATGTAGCGAACATGTTCGACGGCCAACGTGTTGTCGGACATGTCGAGGACCGGGTAGCCCTCGGCTTCAAGCGCCTGTATGAGCTGCGTTGAGTCCTCCTGTCCCGCAACAATCCCGACAAAGACCCGAGCGACGTCGCCCTCAAAATAGCGATAGTTGAATTCGGTGATGCCTCGCCGACCCAGGGTTTTGAGGAAGGCGAGAAAACTTCCGGGGCGTTCAGGGATGGTCACGGCCATCAGCCTTTCGCGGCGTTCGCCGACTTCGGCACGCTCAGCAACATGGCGAAGGCGACTGAAATTGATGTTTGCACCGCTGATAATGGGGATCAGGGTCTGATTCGTGATGCCGGTTTGTTCGACGTATTTCTTGGCCCCGGCCACCCCGAGCGCCCCGGCGGTCTCGGCCACCGATCGGGTGTCATCGAAAATGTCGTTGATCGCCGCACAGATTTCATCGGTTGAAACCGTAATGACGTCATCCACGAGGCCATGGGCCAGATGGAAGGTTTCCTTGCCAATCTGCTTGACCGCGACGCCATCGGCGAAAAGGCCCACCTGCTTCAGAGTGACGCGGCGGCCGGCTTTCATGGCCCGCGCCAGACAGTCAGAATCATCCGGTTCAACCCCGATGATCTTGATGTCGGGCCGGACGAACTTGATATAGGCGGCAACGCCTGCGATCAGGCCTCCGCCACCGACCGGAATAAAAACCGCGTGGATATCGGAGGGTTCTTGTCTCAGGATCTCCATGCCGATGGTTCCCTGACCCGCGATCACCTCGGGATCGTCATAGGGGTGGATGAAGGTCACCCCTTCTTCCTCGGCGATTCGAATGGCGTG
>CAYFOC010000179.1:0-3829 GCA_964344615.1 uncultured Methylococcus sp. | reverse complement strand
GGGTATCGGTCAATCCTTCCAACGCAAACTTGCTGGCGTTGTAAGCCCCGCGATATTTCATGGCCGCAAACCCCAGAACCGAACTGTTCTGGATGATTCTCCCCTCGCCTTGCCGACGCATGGCAGGTATCACGCAGCGCGTGAGTTCGTGGGTTCCAAAAAGGTTGGTTTCAAACTGTGCCCTGAGCGCTTCCACACTCAAATCCTCAACGGCGCCCGGCTGGCCATAGGCGCCATTATTAAATAGGCCGTAAAGAGAGCCTTCGGTCGCATCGAGGACCTGTCTGACGGCATCGCGAATGGAGTCGCTGGAGGCAAGATCCAAAACCAGGGCTTCAAACCCCAGGGACTTCAGTTCCTCGACATCCTCCTTGCGGCGTGCGGTCGCAAAAACCCGATACCCCCGATCCCGAAGGACTTCTGCCGTGCAGCGACCAATCCCGCTCGAACAGCCCGTAATGAGAACCGCTCGTTTGCCTCTCACGTTCGACATGAGGGGATCCCCTTCTCAAAAACCCTATTCTTGATCGACTTCATCATTACCACCGCAACCTGAATTTTGTGAAGGCGATGTTCCTTTGAGGAACGGCAGCTGAATGGCGCCCGGACATCCTTTCCCGGATCTTGCTCCATGCACCGAATCAACCCAGACCTGTCGAACATCCTCAGGAAGATCCAGTTCAAGGGGCTCACGACTGACACCCGCCATAGTGGCCGCCCATAACCGCAGAGCACCTTGCGCCCCTGTCAGTCCCGCCGGTTGGTTGTCATCCCGACCGACCCAGACTACGCCCATATAGTCACCGGTGAATCCCGCAAACCAGCTGTCTCTCAGTTCATTGGTCGTGCCCGTCTTGCCGGCAGGCTCCAAGGTTTGCGGCATCTGAGCATAGGCCGGTTTTGCGGTCCCCTGATGAAAGACTTGCTGGAGCGCCGCATTCAAGAGACAGACGCTGGAAGCATCCATGGTCTGTCGCACTTCGATCCCATAGCGCTGGAGGGTTTTTCCTTCAGGCGACACGACCGCCTGAATGGCGCGAAGCGGCGTCAGGAACCCGTCACTGGCAAGGGTCTGATACATCTGCGCCACTTCCATCGGTGACAGCGCAGCGGCGCCAAGCAGCAGCGAGGGGACTAGTTCAACATGTCGATTGACCCCGAGTTTTTTCAAGGTCTGTGCCGTCCGAGCCACGCCGATATCCATCCCCAAACGAACGGTAGCCAGATTGTACGAATGGGCCAGGGCACTGAAGAACGGCACCGTGCCATGCTCCTTTCCATCGTAGTTTTTAGGAAGCCAGACATTTCCAGGGACTCTGACCTGAATGGGACTGTCATTCAGCGGTGTCGAGAGCGTGTAACGATCAGAATCTTCGAGCGCCGTCAGGTATACAACCGGTTTGTAGAGTGACCCAATCTGCCGGGTTGCATCCAGTGCGCGATTGAATCCGACCCCATTTTCCTTGCGCCCACCGACAAGGGCAGCGATCTCCGCCGTTCCCTTTCGCGTGAAAATTCCGGCCACTTCCAGAGGCGACTTGTGAGGTCGCTTCTCCATCTGAGGCATCTGGGTATCAATGGCTTGCTGCAGGCGATGCTGGACAGTGACATCCAGCGTCGTGAAGATGCGAAGTCCTTCCGAAGTGAGATCCTCCGGGCGATACTCCTTCTCCAGCTGCCGCTTGACCAGGTCCATGAAGGCGGGGAAGCGACTGACAGGCTGATGGGGATCCTTGAGCACATCCAGAGGGTGCTGCTTGGCCTCTTCAGCCGCGGAGGCCTCGATAAAACCCTGGTCCCGCATCTCGTCGAGAATGAGATCCCTGCGTTTCAGCGTCCGCTCAGGCGCTGTGTAGGGGTCGTAGTAGGACGGGCCGCGAACGAGCGACACCAGTACGGCTATATGATGGAGTTCAAGCTCCTCGATGGAGCGTCCAAAATAGTACTGGCTGGCAAGACCAAACCCGTGGATGGCGCGTGAACCGTCCTGCCCGAGGTAAATTTCGTTCAGGTAGGCCTCAAGAATTTCATCCTTGGTGTAACGTGCATCAAGGATCATCGCCATGACAATCTCATTGAGCTTGCGCCACCAGGTTCTCTCAGAGGACAGGTAAAAGTTTTTGACCAGCTGCTGGGTGAGCGTGCTCCCCCCCTGAACGATACCGCCGGCTCTAAGATTCACATAGAGCGCGCGCAAGATGCCGCGAAGCGACACCCCGTGGTGGGCATAGAAATTGTGGTCTTCACTGGCAAAAAGCGCTTTCAGCAGATTCTCAGGGGCCTGATCCAGACGGATCAGAATACGGTCTTCCCTTCGAGCCGGATAAAAACTTCCGATCTGCTGTGGCTCAAGCCTCAGAAGATCTACAGCCTGTCCGGAGGCCATATCCTCGAGGAGAATCACTTGTCCATCGGAGAATTGAATGCGAAGCTCGCGAGCAGGCTCTGCCTTGTCGGGGAACTGAAACTCGCGGGTTTTGAAGACCATTTCCTCGCCGAGACGAACAAATGTCCCTTGGGTGGCCAGTTGAGGATCCTTGCGATACTTGAGCTGTGACAAAAGCCATTCAAAGCCTTCGGCGTCGTAGGCTGCGCCTACAAAAAGCTCCACGGGTCCCGCATAGACTCGAGCGGGTAGCGCCCAGCGTTTGCCTTCAAACTGCTCTCGTACGATCCGGTCTTCAAGGGCAACGTACGCCCCCACCCCCGCAATAACGAAGGGGGTCACCGTGATGAACAGCCATAAAAAAGGCGAAAGAAGAGATCCCAAGAACGAGGGTTTGTTCTTGCGGCCTTTTGCTCTGCGCTTTCGAGTCGTCACCAGTGTGCGCTAAGGTTGCGTCAGAAAGGGCGAGCCTGAACGAGACCCACCCGAACCCTGCATCAGCGGCGGTTGATCAGATTAAGGAATTCAGAGCGCGTACTGATTTCCTTTCGGAACAGACCCAACATCGCGGAGGTCGTCATTACCGAGTTCTGTTTTTCGACACCCCGCATCATCATGCAAAGATGCTTGCACTCGATCACGACGGCCACACCGGCTGGATTGATGGCAGTTTGGAGGGCGCTCGCGATCTGATTCGTGAGTCGCTCCTGAATCTGCAATCGACGCGCATACATATCAACAATCCGGGCGACCTTCGAAAGGCCGATGACCTTGTCGGTCGGCACGTAGGCCACGTGGCACTTGCCGATGAAGGGCAGGAGGTGGTGTTCGCAGAGTGAATACAGCTCGATATCCTTGACGATCACCATGTCGCGAGTATCGGCTTCAAAGACCGCCCCGTTGAGAACCTCATCCAGGTTCTTTTCATAGCCATTATTCAAAAACTTGAATGCGGCAGCTGCACGCTTGGGGGTATCCAGTAGCCCCTCGCGTCCGACATCTTCGCCAACGCCAGTGATGAGGCGGCTGAACAGTTCTTCCATTTGGGAATCTTGCATGGTGCTTTGGTCAGGTCGATCGCAAATCGCAATTATACCCCGAGGAAGGCACGGTCTCTCCCTCAGAGGAGGCGCGAGGGCGACTTAAAAGGATCTCCCTCACATCCGCCGCACTCGCGCCAGGCCGAATGGCTGCTTCACCCAGTCGACGCCGCCAGATTCTTCCGCCGTGCTGACCATGAAAAAGGCCCAGCATGTGTCGTGTGATGGCATGAAGCCTCTGCCCTCCCTTCACGGCTGTCTCGATATAGGGAAGCATCGATTCAACCACCTCTTCCCGGCTCAAGGGGGTTCCTTCGACACCGAAAACGCGTCGATCCACATCCGCCAGCAAATAAGGGTCATGGTAGGCCGAGCGGCCCAGCATGACGCCGTCAAATTCCGA
>CAYFOC010000178.1:0-3831 GCA_964344615.1 uncultured Methylococcus sp. | reverse complement strand
CAGACTACCACGCCCCGGATCCTCCCGCCGATGTCAGAAAACGCCCCCGCCTCAACGTCCCCTGCAGCCGCGGTTGAACTTAAATCAGGGTCCATCACCCTCCCCATCCTGAAAGTCCTGAGCACCCGTCTGGAGACGGTTACCTCACAACTCGAAGAAAAGCTCGGGAAGGCGCCGGAGTTCTTTCGCAATGCCCCGATCATTCTCGATCTCGGTGATATTCCGGAGGCCGAAAAGGATCAGCTCGATTTTGCAGAACTGCTGAAGACCGTGCATCGCCTCCAGCTTGCCCCCGTCGGCATGCGAGGCGGCAGCAGCAAGCAGCAGCAGGCCGCTCAGGATGAGAAGCTCGCCATCCTCGCCGAAGTCCGGGCAGAAAGCCCGGCTCAGGAAGCCAAGCCTCAGCCCCGTCGTCCCTTGCCGCCTCCCCGTCAGGCGGTGTCGGTCACCAAGGTGATCGACCAGCCGGTGCGCTCAGGGCAAAAGATTTATGCCGCCGGTGGCGATCTGATCGTCATGGCGCAGGTGAGCCCCGGCGCCGAGATCATGGCCGATGGCAACATCCATGTATATGGACCCCTCAAGGGCCGGGCCCTGGCAGGCGTTCAGGGTAACCTCGAGGCACGGATCTTCTGTACCGACCTTCAGGCACAACTGATTGCGATCGGCGGTCACTACCGCACCAGCGAAGATGAAGATGCCTCGCTGAAGGGTCGTCTGGTCGAGATCCACCTCAAGGATGAGACCCTCGTCGTCACCCCGGTCTAACCCCATTTACCTCATCACCCCGTTTTCAGGAGTACGCTTGTGGCAAGAATCATCGTCGTGACATCAGGCAAAGGGGGCGTTGGCAAGACGACCTCCAGTGCCGCCCTGTCCATGGGCCTGGCCCTTCGCGGCCATCGGACGGCCGTCATCGATTTCGACATCGGTCTTCGCAATCTGGACCTCATCATGGGCTGCGAACGTCGCGTAGTCTATGACTTCGTCAATGTCATCAATGGCGAAGCGAGCCTCAATCAGGCCCTGATCAAGGACAAGCGTTGTGAAAACCTGTTCGTTCTGCCAGCCTCTCAGACCCGTGACAAGGATGCCCTGACCCTTGAAGGCGTCGAGCGCGTTCTCAATGAATTGTCTGAAACCTTCGACTACATTGTCTGTGATTCACCCGCCGGCATCGAGCGCGGCGCGCATCTGGCCATGTATTTTGCTGACGATGCCATCGTCGTCACCAACCCGGAAGTCTCTTCCGTACGCGACTCGGATCGCATGCTCGGCCTTCTCGCCAGCAAGTCACGCCGCGCCGAACAGAACCAGGACCCCATCCGCGAATTTCTGCTGTTGACCCGCTATTCACCCCAGCGCGTGAAGCTCGGCGAAATGCTCAGCGTCGATGACGTTCAGGAAATCCTGTCCCTGCACCTTCTGGGTGTCATCCCCGATTCAAAGGCCGTTCTCAACGCGTCCAACTCCGGCAATCCCGTCATCATTGACGAAGAAAGCGATGCTGGCCAGGCCTATCACGACGTTGTCGCCCGTTATCTCGGGGAAGATGTCCCGCACCGCTTCATTGAAGAAGAAAAGAAGGGCCTGCTCGGTCGTCTCTTTGGGGGGCGTGCATGAACCTTCTCGATTATTTCAAAAGTTCAAAACCCAAAACGGCGTCCATCGCCAAGGAGCGTCTCCAGATTCTGGTGGCCCATGAGCGCCGCGCCGAGCGCCAGCAGCCGGCGTATCTCGCCGATTTGCAGCGTGATCTTCTGGAAGTCGTCCGTAAGTATGTCAACGTCAGTTCAGAAGCCATTTCCGTCAGCATGGACCAGGATGAAAATCGCGAGGTTCTCGAACTGAACATCGTGCTTCCGGAGGAACCGGCACCGGTTCGCGGAAACCGCAGGGGCTGAAAACTCAAAACCCCGCATCAGCGGGGTCTTGAAGAGCGCCGGAGACCCTTGAGGTCATCCGGCGTTTTTTATGCGTTGCCTTAATGATGGAGACGCATCGGCTTGGGCTGTGAAGGCGCTACGCTATCGGTCGACTGCGTCTTCTCGATGAGCGTACGGTCATTCACTCTCAGGAGCGTGATGCCCTGATCGATGATATAGCGACATTCAGCCTTGGTGATGGGACCTACATTGTTCCAGATCAGGTTCACGTAGGTCATGCCATCGCTGTTTGATTCTGATGGGGTGTAGGGGTGCGCACCCGCTTCCTTCTCGACGGCCTCGCTGCACTTGCTCAATGCCAGCGTGTTCAGCATGCCAGACGTCTGCAAAAAGGCGCCCTGGACCTTTTCCTGCTGGGTCTCGCGGGTACTGCCGATGATAATGAATCCGACGGCCATCAGGATGACGAAGCCGATCAGGCCCTTAACTAGGTTTGCTTCCATGGATGCCTCTTGCATGTGGATGGGAAAATCGCGCCGACTATAACAAAATCATCGGTTGCCGTCAGTCCTGGGGTCATCCCGGAAGTTTCAAGGCCTTGCGAAGGCTGTTGGCCTTGGCATCACGATCCCCGAGGGGCGAAATGTCAAACCGCTCCTCGATCAGCTTCAGGATCGAGGTCACGTCATACACCGTCTTGTCGATGCGCCCGCCGCGGCTGAAAGGCGAAATGATGAGGGCCGGAACCCGACTTCCGGGACCAAACCGATCCCCCTTGGGAGGCGGTACATGATCCCAGTAGCCTCCGTGTTCATCGTAGGTCACGACGACCAGCATGTGGGGCCATTGAGGGCTGGTCTCGAGTTTTTTCAAAAGGCCGGCGATATGTTCTTCGCCTTCCAAAAGATCCGTATCCCCGGGATGTTCATTGAGACGCCCCAAGGGCTTGTAGAAGGCCACGGCCGGAAGCGATCCCGATTCGATCGCCGCCACAAAGTCCGCACCATCCTTGAGATGCTGACGCCGCGCTTCTGTTCCTTCGCCATAACGTGCGAAGTAGACGTAGGGCTGATGGTGATACTGGAAGGTGGGGTCCGGGTGGCCTTCCACAGCGTCCCGCCAGCCACCGGCGTACCAGGCCCAATCAATGCCTTTTTCGCTCAGGCGATCTCCGATGGTCGGCTGCGTCTGCGGCACCAGAAGATGATCGGGATTTTTGGCCTTGGGGCTCCGGGGGGCTGAGGCCGAAAGGACATTGTTGACGGCATACCCATCTGGCGTGAAGGCACCATCTTTCACGACCTCGCCTTTTTCATTGAGCTGAATGGTGTTGTCGGCCGGCGGGTTGGGCTCATACGGCGTACAGACGCAGGTCAGCCACATGTGATTGAGAAAGGACCCTCCAAAAGCCCCGGCAAAGAAGTGATCGGCCAGGGTATAGCGGCGGGCAAAAGACCAGAGGGGGAGCTTCTCTCCCTCGTAGTAGCCCATGACCAGACCCTTGGCATTTGAAACGCTGGCAAAACGGTTCATCTTGCCGCCATTGATCTGCAGCTGATGCTGATAGAAGCGATGGGTAAGATCACCCGTCTTGTCCCGGACCGAGACGTATTTTTCGATCGGAAACGGCCGATTGGGAAGATTTTCCGGAAACCGTTCATCCGGTTCATGGGGCTTTTTGAGGGTATTCACCACCCGGGGCAACACCTTATAGGGATGCCCTTCGCTGTCGACCTGCACCACTCGCTCCCGGGGTGCAGAAGGGATGCCTTCAGCCCCAGGATAAAAGCCATAGAGATTGTCGAAGCTGTGATTCTCAAGATAGAGCACCACGACGGTGTCTATGGCCTTGAGGCCTTTTGGCTTTTCTGCGGCGATGGCCTCAAGGGTGATGCCAAGGACAATCAGAACCTGAATGAATCGACACCGTAAGCTTCGCATGGAC
>CAYFOC010000177.1:0-3853 GCA_964344615.1 uncultured Methylococcus sp. | reverse complement strand
GGATCTTGGGATCGCCATTGACCGCCCTTCTGATGGCCAGTTTGGTGGCCTCATAATTAAAGTCCTGAATTCTCACATCATCCTCGGCAAGCCAGTGGATGAAAACGCCTACGGCAATAAACACGTGATCAGCCTCTGACAGGGGGATGACGCCTTCATGCACGGCATCGGCTATCGCCATGGCGACCCCACGCTGGGCGGGCCCGAACATTTGCACCGCCTGACGGCCATTTCGAATCGTGACCTTATTGAACATCACGGCGTGAGGACGCGCGGCCAGATTGGGTGCAACGACGGAGAGTAGACTCGTAAAACCATGCTTGTTGTTGGTGAGGCAATTCGCAAAAGCCATCTCGGCCGAGGATCCTCTGGGCCCTATCAATAGATCGACATGGGCCAGCTCATGACCCACACCGCACAGGGCTTCACCCACACGAGTCTTATTGATAACAGCCATGGCGTGATTCTCGTTTATTGAAGGTTCAGTTTTTCAGGGTCCAGGATATCCAGCGTTCTCAAAAGCTGCGCATAGGGTTCAGATGACACGCTCACCTCGCCCCGAAAGGGATTATCGACGGCCGCCAGAAGGAAAATCATGAATCCAAGGAAAGCTGAAAAAATGCCGGATAGCACCACGTGGGTTTTGAGGAAAGGGATATGAAAGAAGAACGTCACCAATATGGTGAAAAAGGATCCTGCGAGAATCGTGACCCAGAACACGGCGGGAAGACCGGAATTGACCAGTGACATCCGGACGCGGCGGACATCAATGAGCTTGTTATACGCTGCGAAGATTTCAGCCAGAAAGATTTGCTGCTCCGGTGTTTTGGCTCGATATTGCGTCAGGTGATGGAGGAATTTCGTCAAGATCACCGTGCCGCCCGATGGCACCTCGCCTCGGTGATGGCCTGGCCAGGCGACGTCAATGACATAAACCAGATAATCGCGAAGATCCGCCTGGAGTTCATGCTTCTTGCTGGTCTCAAGGGTTGAGATATCGCGATAGATCGCAGCGACCTGGGCCGCCTCCTTAGCCACCACATCGTCGACGGCATCATAGTTCTCCCACGCGGCTACCGCGACCAGACCCATTAAGAGCCCCAGCAAGACGCCCACGCCGGCAAAAAAACCATTCACGGATTCATCGATATCGCTACAGACGTGAAAGGTGCGATAGATCCAGCGCCGCGTTAACGCCAAGCACAGGATGGATGGAATCGTAATAGAAGCGACTGAAAGGACACCCAGTTGCCAGGTGGGAATATCGTAAATCCAGTAGAAATCAATCATGGCCCTTCAGAATCAATGGAAGTTAGGTCACATGATAGCTAAACCGGGGCACGATGACAGCTTTGGGACCTGATGATGGGATGTTAAAGCGGCAAATCCGGGAAAGCGATACTGCGCCACATATGGGCAACCGGAGATTGATCAAAACCCAGTCCCTCTTCGGGCTGTCTAAAGTGACGGCCAATCAGATCGGTGAAGCTTTCCAGTTGTACGTGATGATTGGGATCGAAACCATAGAGATCACAAATCGTGATTTCACGAGCCGCCATGTACCAGCGATGTTGGCGGCATTCCTCATAGGCGGTTCGAATGTAAGCCGGAGGGATGTAATCACAACCAAAGATATAGTGGTAGTTCACGGGATAATCGTAGCCGACACTTGGATCGGGATAAAAGCGTAAGGCCTGATGATACTTGATCGCAAAACTCACCCGCTCGGAAACATAAGGCTCCACCAGCTGGGCACTCCACCACCCGTGGTCGGTTTTGATCAAGGCCTGGCCAAGATCATGCAGCAGGCAGGCGACAACGACCTCTTCGTCAAACCCTTGTTGTCGGGCATAGTCGGCGCTCCGAAGGACATGCGGTGCCAACAGGCTCGCAGGTCCAAAGCGATGAACAAAATAATCCATCAAGGTGGGACGCTCAGGGAGCGCGCTAAGACGCTGAACGGTGGCCGCTTCACCCGGCATGCGAACGCCGAAGGGGTTGGTTCCCCCCACCGCAAACAAGGTCCCTACCCCACGTCGAAAGGTTCTTTGATCAATGGCTGCGTTGAGCTGGTCAACGGTCGGAGGAATTCCGGTCGATTTGGCATGGAGCTCTTCAATGAGATGCTTTTCGAGGGCTTCAGCGCGCTGTTCGGCATCCATCGCATCAATCCTGGCCTGCCCCCCCAGTTTCTCGATAATCGCTTCCCGGTCTTGCATTTCGAATGGCTCCAGATTTTTACGACTCGCGTGGCGTCGAGGGTCGCATGCGAATCAGGTCCTTGATCCGGCCATCTTCAAGACCGTACACCCAACCATGCAGAGAGGGCTTTCTGCCCTGCTCCCATTTCTTACGAATGACAGGATTTTCAGTCAGGTGTTGTACCTGCTCCATCACATTGAGTTCTACCGCGTGGTTGAGCATGGCCTGCTCGGTACGGAGACTCTCCATTTCATCACGATTGCCATCGAGGACTGAACGGACATTGGCCAGCCAGCGATTGACGGAACTGAGTTCACTATTGGGTTCATCCAGTGCGGCACGAATGCCTCCGCAGTTATAGTGACCGCAGACAATAATGTGCTGGACCTCAAGAACTTCGACCGCATACTCAATCACACTGCAGCCATTCACATCCTCGTTGAGCACCTGGTTCGCAATATTACGATGCACAAACATCTCGCCAGGTTGTCCATTCACGATCGATTCTGCGGGGACGCGGCTATCCGAACAACCGATCCAGAGGACCTCGGGTCGCTGAATTTCGACCAATCGCTCGAAATAATCCGGGTCGAATTGAACCTTTTCATCGGCCCATGCCTTGTTTTCCAACAACATCCGCTCGAAGGGCTGCATACGCTTTTTATTCCTGATTCCCAGACTGGACTATGATAGATTTTAGGTGGTTTTGGTGTCGCATCGATACTGTAGGCTAATGAATCTAATAAAGTGCGATTTCACCCAGTGTGATCCCGTGCAAATCTTATTTTAGGCGATAGAATGGTGCTTATACACCAGATTATGACCTAACCCCTCATCGAGTGGGAGTTTACGCACATATCAGGAGATCCCGTGCAATTTGCTCAAAGTCGCCTACGCTACTACACCCTCTCACTACACAGAGATCTGCCTGCCGGAATGGTCCTGTTCCTGCTGGCCCTCCCCCTATCCCTCGGGGTAGCCTTGGCGTCGGGAGCACCGCTCGTTTCAGGCATGATTTCAGCCATTATCGGTGGTTTGATCGTCTCCTGGATCAGTGGATCACAACTCAGCGTCTCTGGACCTGCAGCGGGACTCAGCTTCATCGTGCTACATGAAATCGGTGATGTCGGGGGATTTGAACCTTTCCTTTTGGCCGTACTCATTTCGGGTCTCATCCAGATCGTACTCGGTCTACTTAAAGCCGGTGTCTTGAGTGCCTTTCTCCCCTCTTCTGTAATCCGTGGAATGATGGTTGCGATTGGCATCATCCTCATCATTCGACAGATACCCCATGCCATCGGAACCAGCCTCGATCTCATGGGCGAAGAAACCTTTTTCCCCATGGGGGCTGAAAGTTCTTTTCTGGTTTTTGAAGAGGCCTTCGCCTCCATTGCCTTGGGGCCTACTACTGTCGCGCTCGGATCACTCCTGATCCTCTCACTCTGGGACTCCCCTGTATTCGGTCATCGTGTCATCACGCGAATGATTCCGGGTGGCCTGATTGTGGTGTCCTGGGGCATCCTGTTTCATTTCCTCAGTATCGGTACCCCCTTTGAAATCAAGGATGTTCACCTCGTCAATCTTCCAGAATTCACCCGTCCGTCTGAAGTCCTGGATTACCTGAGTTTTCCTGATTTTTCGAGATGGCTGG
>CAYFOC010000176.1:0-3862 GCA_964344615.1 uncultured Methylococcus sp. | reverse complement strand
CATAGCAGATATCGTAAATATTGAAGCTCAGCGACTTCGTCAGGTTATTGAAACCGTGCAACTGAAGCTTGTTGATATCCATTTATGTACGCTACCCCTGATAAATGTGTGCCGCGTCTTCACGAACGCTTTATCGGCTACCGGGTCGACCCAAAGGCCGACACCCATCAATCCGTATCAACCAGCTCAAACGAGTGGGTCACTTCCGCTGTTTTGCTCAGCATGATTGAAGCTGAACAATATTTTTCTGCAGAAAGCTTCACGGCGCGTTCCACAACAGCCTCGCTCAAGCCCTTTCCGGTAATGACAAAGCGAAGATGAATGCGGGTAAAAACTTTGGGATCCTGATCTGCCCGATCTGCCTCCAGGAAGGCTTCACAGCCGCGCACGTCATGCCGGCCTTTCTTCAGTATGTGGACCACATCAAAGGATGCACATCCACCCATGCCGATCAGCAGCATCTCCATCGGGCGAACGCCGAGATTCCTTCCACCGGACTCCGGAGGTCCATCCATGACGACGGTATGACCGCTTCCGGACTCTCCGAGAAAGAGAGTCTCCTCGACCCATTTGACGCGAGATTTCATGGGCAATCCCCTAAAAATAGCCGCGTAATTTAGCACAATCGCGCAGGAAGGTTCACCTCATTCTGAATTTACGGGTATTCAAGCTGCTTTTGATAACCCACTATGCCGCAAGAGAGGCTCGATGGAGGGCTCACGTCCCCTGAAGGCAACAAATAGTTCCATGGCTCCTGCGCTCCCGCCCTTCTCAAGAATTTCCTCGAGAAACGCCCGTCCGGTTTTCGGATCAAAAACACCCTGCTCCTCGAAGAGCGAATACGCATCGCTCGACAAGACTTCAGCCCATTTATAGCTGTAATAACCGGCAGCGTAACCTCCGGCAAAGATATGAGAGAAGCTGTGCGGGAATCGATTAAAGGCTGGGGGCTGAACCACAGCAACGCGCTTCCTGACATCCTCAAGGACCTGATAAACGCGCCCCCCCTCCGCCGGATCGAATTGCCGATGCATTTGGATATCGAACAGAGCAAACTCCACCTGACGCAGCATCTGCATGCCAGACTGGAAGTTTCTCGCCGCAAGCATCTTGGTCAGCAATGCCTCAGGCAGAGGCTCGCCGGTTACAAAATGCCCCGACATCAAGGCCAGCGCCTCAGAGTTCCAGCAAAAGTTTTCCATGAACTGACTGGGCAACTCTACGGCATCCCATTCGACGCCATGGATGCCCGATACACCCAGATGGTCGACCCGGGTCAGCATGTGTTGGAGGCCATGGCCAAATTCGTGAAAGAGCGTCTCAACCTCATCGTGCCTCAACAGGGCGGGCTGCGTTCCTACGGGCGGCGTGAAGTTACAGGTCAAATACGCAACAGGTAATTGGACACCCCCATCAGCCTGATGGCGCGTGGCACATTCATCCATCCAGGCGCCGCCCCGCTTTTTGGCGCGGGCATAGAGATCAAGATAAAAACTCCCTCTTACCCCTTGGGTATCCCGTATCTCAAAATAGCGTACGTCGTCGTGCCAGACGTCAACACCCATGACCGGGGTCACGACGACGCCAAAAAGGCGCTGAATGACGGCAAAAAGCCCCTCAAGAACTCGAGGAACCGGGAAGTAAGGACGAATTTCTTCCTGAGAAAGCTCATAGTGGGCCTGCCGGAGCTTTTCTGAGGCGTAGGTCAGATCCCAGGATTGAGGATCCTCAATCGCCAAATCGTTTCTCGCGAACGCCTGAAGCGTCTCAAGATCGCTCCGTGCAGAAGGGAGAGACCGATCAGCCAGATCGATCAAAAAAGATTCAACGGCTGCCACAGATGGCGCCATCTTCGTCGCAAGCGAGAGTTCGGCATAGTTTTCAAAGCCCAGCATCTGGGCCTCTTCGTGCCGTAAAGCCAGAATCCTATCCATGATTTCAGTATTGTCCCAGCGCCCTGCCGTAGGCCCCTGATCGGAGGCCCGAGTGGAATAGGCGGTATAGAACTCTTTCCGAAGCTCTCGATTGTCGGCGTGCGTCATCACCGCAATATAGGAGGGGAATTCAAGATTGAAGACCCACCCCGACAGCCCTTGGGATCGTGCTGTCTCAGCCGCCATGGCACGGGCCGATTCCGGAATTCCAGCCAGTACCGACACATCTTCGATATGGCGCTGCCAGGCTTGGGTGGCATCGAGAACGTTATCCTGGAACTGGCTCGAAAGCTTGGATAGCTCCTGCGCAAGCTCCTTAAAACGGTCCTTCTTGGCTGAGGGCAAGGAGACGCCCGACAACCTGAAATCCCGCAACGCATTTTTCACGATTTGTTTCTGCGCCTGATCCAGGGCCTTGAACTCGGGAGCTTCAGCCAACTCAAGATAAGCCGCGTAAAGCTTCTCGTTTTGACCAAATTCTGTCGCATATTCGCTCAGCAAAGGCAGGCATCCGTTGTATGCATCTCGCAATGCTTCGCTATTCATCACCGCGTTCAGGTGACTGACGGGCGACCAACTCCGATTGAGCCGATCGTCCATAAGCTCAAGCGGTGCCACCAAGTTTTCCCAGGTATAGGGTCCGCCCTTCTCCAAACGCGATTGAACCGCAGCCCTATTGTCCGCAATGATTTGCTCAATCGCAGGCCTGACATGCTCAGGCTTGATCCGAGAAAAGGTGGGTAACTCAAAGCTTTCAAGCAGGGGGTTAGACATGGTTTTATCCAGAATGTGGAGTTAATGAATCCATAGACCCAAAAAACTCACTGATCGTTCAAGGTAAATCGGGAGAAACGACTGAGAAGCCTCAGTCGCGGGGACGTACTGACGCACAAAGCATCAGATCAGACGCTTATGCATCTCAAGAACATTTCCGCCATCAATGCGCGTGTAACTGACGGCATCCATGAGGGTTCGAATCAGAAAAAGACCGCGACCCCGCTCGGAAAGTTCTTCAAGATCAGGCTCGGGCACCAGGGCAAGATCAAAGCCTTGACCATGGTCATAGACACGGACGCAAAGGTCATCCTCTTCAATGAAGATGCACACCCGAACCGTCTGATCTTCATCAGAAGACGCGCAGTGATCGATGGCATTCGCCATCGCTTCCGTGAGAACCACATTAAGGTGATAGGCCAAAGCCTCACGATCACCTGCGTAGTTATCTAATGCGCGCGCCACCTCTTCAGCAATATTGCCTATCAGGCTGAGATAACGCTTCTTGTTGGGGACAACGATGTCGAGATGGATATCATCGCTTGAAAACATGCTCCACCTCCTTATCCGGCCTTCGCCAACGCATCATCGACGGATGGAAAGATTTCGAAAACACGATGTAATCGCGTTAATTCGAACATGGACTGAACCCTTGACTGCAAACCCGCCAGCACAAGAGAACCAGAACGAAGATTGGCGCTCTTAAAACCCGATAAGAGGGCTCCAAGACCTGAACTATCGATAAAACTGACCTGACTGAGGTCAACGACCAACTGCAACCCGCCCGTCTCCAAGAGGTGCAGCATAGTTTCTCTCAACTCTGCCGAATTCGAGGCGTCCAACCGCTCCTCCGCCACTGTCAGAACCGTCCGATCACCCCGGACCTCAGTAGAGCACTTCATCGTTAATCTCGCGAGAAACTCCGCTTTCATGAATGCGGAGGGAAATTCAGCCCCTCATCAAGACAGAGGGCTCACATATTTAAGGAAAGGATATACGCTCATTTGCTTCGGACGTTGAAATGCACAGAAGCATCTCATCCCGGCAAAGGCGAAACGACAACCCAGACCCGCTAAAACACGGCAGATGGTTAAGCTAGCGCCTAGCCCCTTCCATCATTGATTCGAGAAACCAAGACCTTATCCACACGGTTT
>CAYFOC010000175.1:0-3878 GCA_964344615.1 uncultured Methylococcus sp. | reverse complement strand
GCGTGCCCTGATAGGGGCGCAGCTATACAGAGGGACAGCATGAGAAGGCGAAGATTTTTTCTCGTCATTCGTCTAAGTCTCCATGAACAGAATTATTGTTGTGGGTACCATGGATGCCGCTGAACTGATCCGAAAATGACTCAAATCCGGCGTCCATCAAGGATTTCCCCAACCTTAGCTAGAATTGAACGGGACAGCAAGCCGGCGTCAACGTGCATGTGACAAGGATCCCGGTTCCTGTAACCCGGTTCTCACGGGTAGCCTGGAACCAATTGGTATCCAGAACATTCTTAAGTTTGGTTATCTTTCGCGAATGACATGGTTTACTCCCATGAAAGAAAAACTCTATTGGCTGATGATTCTTACCATCCTTTTCGTGGTCGGGATCATCTATGTCGAATTTAAGACCACCACCTTCCGCACTGCCGACGGGGGCTGCCAATCCCTTACAGTTGAGGATGATTGCGACTAAGGGCCTCTCTATGTCTGTGTGCGAAAGCAAGTTACCGATCTGGCGGTCGACCATATCGATCTACTGATCGTCACTCGTGCTGAATTGAAATCATTCACTTTGGATGGAGCGATACATGACAGCCTCTGCCCCTACTGTTCTGACTCCCGATGAAATCGAGGAGCGTCTTGCCACTGAACTTACTGGCTGGAGTTTCAAGGACAATTGGATCGTCAGGGAGTACCGAACTTCAGGGTGGAAAGCGACCCTAATGGTCGTGAACGTCGTAGGTCATCTTGCAGAAGCCGCCTGGCATCACCCGGATCTCGCCGTGACTTACGCAAAGGTGCGGGTCAAGTTGACGACGCACTCGGCCAAAGGGGTCACTGAGATGGACTTCGCCCTCGCGAAGAAGATTGATGAAGTGGTGCTGTGGCGGGCAAGTGAGGAGTTCCCTGGGATATTTGAAGGGACGCCTCAGGATCCAAGGTTCAAGTACATTCGATACGAGTGACCGGGCAAAACCTTTTGCGAACTAGTGAGGTTGGTATTTGCTCCATCAAAGGGAGTAAACAGCGCTATTCAGCATTTGGAAGGTCTATTGAGCTAACCGTCAGATGGGTTCCATCTTGAGTGACGGCACGCATCTCAATATTCCAGAGATTTTTAGCCTATTCTATTCCGCGGCCAAAACAGAGGGAGAGCGACATGCGACTTATCAGAGTTTCACTGGTTGTTTTATCGGCACTCATGAATCCAGGAAATCTTTTCGCCTATGGATCTGGCGGCGGGGGAGGTAGTTCGTGCAATGAGCCCCAATTCTCTGGAGAGACTCCACAAAACGAATCCACGGTTATGAGACTTGATCGATTCAGGGTTGAGGCCTCAAAGAACACGGATCTCAAGACGCTTCAGCTTGAAATCGATGGAGTTCGTCAGGATCCTAAGGTGACTACGCTCCTCACCGGTGATTATCAACTCGAGGTTTCCCTGGACGATCTCAAGGTACAGGGCTCAAAAGTACGCATCACTATCAGAGCACGGAGCGATGAAGGTTGTGAGGCCTTTCAACCCTACTACATACATTTAAAGCCATAGAATATTTCAAACCGTGTGTACGAAGGAATGTGGTTTACTTTGGAGAGCCGCCGTATCAGTCGGCTCTTGATCTCTTCGTACACAACCTGAAGGAGCGGATACTCCATAGCTTAACAATTGGCTGCGGATTCACTCTCAGCGATGAAGCCAGAAACCCAACTATAGGCTTCCGAAGATCCAAGCCGGTATGGATTTTCAAGTGAACTTCCTCCGTAAGCCGACCAGCTCCACCCCTCAAGCCATGCATTTGGATCAATCCGTACGGTTACGCCAGAAATTTGGATTGAGGGGGACGTAACTTGCTTGTGAGCGTTCATGTATTAGCCTCCTTGGGAATCTAATGACAGTCAGATATAGAGACTGCGCCGGAGTCCTAAAGTTCGAGTTTGTCTACAGTGTGCACAACAGCACGTTTGCCTTTTACTTCAAGGCAAGTTGTCTTAGAGATGGTTCAATCGAGATCAGGAATCATTGCACGCTGGGGAGTAGCCCCCATTTAGATCGGACAGCACCTCACCCTTGAGTGAAAATCCTTCTGCAAACAGCAACCTTTCTTGCCGTAGACTTTTGCTGGTATCGACGAATCAAGAGATCCCGCGCTTCTGACTGACATCAAGAACTCACCTTAGCTGACCTTCCAGAGATTGATTCAACTAGTATCACTTAAACCTAAGTCCCTGTTCGAATCAGGAATTCCGAATGACATCGCATAGAGATCACGATATCCGTCCAGGTCTCGCCATTCTTCAATCCAACCGAATGGACAGCCTGAAGTCCATTCTCTTGGACTGGCTGAAGGCTCATCCCCTTCCTCCCTTTGAAACTGAGACCATTCTTGTCCAGAGCAACGGGATGGCGCAGTGGTTGAAACTGGGATTGGCTTCAGACAGTGGCCTTGGCATCAGCGCAGGGCTCCAGATCATGCTGCCTTCGACGTTCTTGTGGCGGGTCTACCGGAAGGTACTGGGCGAGGCAAAAATCCCTGCATCCTCTCCCCTTGATCTTGAACCTATGACATGGCGGATCTTTGGACTACTTCCCGATGTCATCCGGAATGAAGACGATACATTTGCCCCATTGAGAGCGTTCCTTGCAGAAGACCCTCAACAAGAACGCCGTTATCAGCTGGCAGGACAAATTGCAGGCCTCTTCGACCAATATCAAGTGTATCGCCCCGATTGGCTTGAAGCCTGGAAAAACCGAAAGACCCCTTCTGACATCGTCGTCCCGGATGATTTGAAGTGGCAGGAAGTCTTTTGGAGGAAGTTGATCGCACCTTTAGAAGATGGAGGCCAGGCCACAAGCCGTGCATATCTGAATGATCAGCTGGTCACTCGCCTTGAAGAGCTGGCGATGGATGAGACGCCTCTCGAGGGACTCCCTCAAAGACTCATCATCTTTGGCATTTCCTCACTGCCAAGTCAGACCCTGGATGCCATCAGGGCGCTGAGTCAAAAGATCCAAATCCTCTATTTTGTCCAGAATCCTTGCCAGCACTATTGGGCTGACATTCTGGATACGCAAGAGGCCGCTCAAAAGGCATTGCGTTTTAGACTCAAGCGGCATGAGATTCATCAGGAACGAATTGAATCTCCCGGAGAGGCGCTTCACCTTGAGGGGAACCCCCTTCTGGCCGCATGGGGAAAGCAAGGACGCGACTTCGTGCGACTCCTCGATCAATTCGATACGCCGACGGATTATCAAAGCTGGTTTCAGACGATCGATATCTTTGATGAAGTGCCGGAGGAAAAAGCCAACCTCCTCCAACACATCCAGAACGCCATCCTTAATCGCGATCCCCTGCCGCAATCAGCTTCAGAGAGAAAGGAATGTCCGGCGAATGAAGACTCGATCATTTTTCATGTCGCACACACCCGGCAACGTGAGGTGGAAGCGCTTCATGATCAATTGCTGAAACTCTTTGATCGGCAGAACGGATCCCCCAGCACCCTCCTCCCGAGGAACGTCATTGTCATGATGCCGGATGTGGATCGCTATGCGCCCCACATTGAAGCCGTCTTTGGCCAAATCCCGGTGGATGACCCTCGTTACATCCCCTTCAGCATTGCGGATCGACGACAGCGTGGCCACCATCCCATTCATCTGGCCCTCGAATATTTGCTCAATCTCCCCACGGCGCGTCTTGCGGCGAGCGAGGTCCTCGATCTTCTCGATGTAGAACCGATTCGCCGACGTTTCGGGCTTAAGGATGCGGATATCCCGCTCCTTAAACGCTGGATCATGGATTCAGGCATTCGCTGGGGCCTTGATGGCCAGCACCGAGGCCCACTGGATCCTGCCCTCAACTTCACCCAGAACACCTGGATAT
>CAYFOC010000174.1:0-3891 GCA_964344615.1 uncultured Methylococcus sp. | reverse complement strand
TTGAATGTCATGCGTACTGAGGGCACGAATTCACATAGGTGTTGAATCAGTATTCTTCCACCAGGGATCCGAAGGGTTTATTAACAATCGGGTTCATCGAAGTCCCTGGAGCGAATCCGATATTCGGGATGTTGGCGGGACATTGGATCTTGAGTAACTCCACTTCGGGTAGTTTCTGGAGCCAAACGTTGTCCACCCAGTACTCACGGTTTGCAGGGCTGTTGTAGAAATTGCTCGCATACCCATTCCCCGTATAGAACTCAGAAAAGTTGCTTGCCGCAAAAAGCCAAGCCCTTAGCGCAATCGCAGGGGGGGTCGGTCCCAAGGACTGTAAAACCTTGTCGGTTGGGCATTGATTGGAAGGGGAATAGGTCAGCGCGTTTGGGTTGGCGCACTGCTTGTCATTCAAGGCGGTGACCGTCTTTGTGAAAAGGGGAGAGCAGCGGTCAAGGTTGGACCACTGAAAGGCCCCCGTTGCAGGATCCAGGGGACATCCTGTGACCGATCCAAAGCGATTTGATACCAGGGTATCAACGACGTCTTGACTGACACCCGGGGCATGGCTTGCACCGTACACATGGTTAAACCATTTCTGGAGATTCTGCTGATATACGGCTGATACGGCTTGTGATTTTGGCCTAAATACCACCAGCCAATAGTTTTGCGAACTGGAACACGTGGCTCCTGGACCATAGCCGACATTGGCCATGATCTCGTTTGGGTTGTACTGACCGGAGATCAGTGCTTTTTCAATTAGGGTGTGATCCCCAACAAAAATGAAATATCGACCAATCCCCTGGCGGCCGAGAGCGAACTGCTTTTTTACCCAAGCCGGATCATCGCCGAGGGGATAGGTGGCCTTGGAGATTGAAAAGAAGCGGGCAAAAAGCTTTTCGGAAACAATGGCAGGGACTTTGAGCGTACCTGAGTCTTTACTGACAGGTTCCGTCTTTTCGAAAGCTTCACGAACGGCCAATGCAGAGCGCAACGTCAAAGAAGATTCATTCTGTGACGCGTTGGATGCGGAGGAAAATGAAAGCACGAAGAGCCAGAGTGGCGTCAGAACGCGAACGAAATTGTGTCGTCTCATGGAAGGCTTTGCGTTATTGATCAATGGCAATGATTCTAGGGACGTGGCGCCCTCCTTCAAAGGGAGTCTCCAGGAACGTTTTGACAATGGTCTTTGCCATCGCGGACGATACGATGCGCTGTCCAATCGCAACGCAGTTCGCATCATTGTGGGACCGCGTTAAAAAAGCCGTTTGCTCGTCAAAGGCGTATCCGCACCGACATCCCTTGATGCGATTGGCGACGATGGCCTCTCCGTTACCGCTTCCCCCAAGCACAATGCCGCGTTCAATGTCACCTTTTGCTACGGCTTCAGCACAAGGACGAATCCAGGTGGGGTAATCCGTTCGCTCTTCACTAAAGCACCCGTAATCCACAACCTCATGACCCAAGGACGAGAGCCAGGCTCTGAGGAGTTCTTTATATTCAAAGCCGGCGTGATCAGACGCAATTCCAATTTTCATCCGTATTTCTCCAGAGGATGCATGATGATTCAGGCAAAGGCTAAGCTGACAATCACATTTCTTGCTGTTGCTTTGAAATAAGACTAGCCAAACCAGTTACGAGTTCGATTACAGATCCCACACACCGAAAGCATGACCGGCACTTCGACCAGAACACCCACGACGGTTGCCAATGCGGCACCGGATTCAGGACCATAAAGGGCAATTGCCGTTGCCACGGCCAGTTCGAAGAAGTTGCTGGCTCCGATCAAGGCTCCGGGCGCAGCAATGGCGTATTTGACGCCAACGACCTTCATGAGGCCATAAGTCAGGGAGGCGTTGAAGTAGACCTGAAGGATGATCGGAACGGCAATCAGGGCTACATGAAACCACTTTGCAATCAGGTTGTCGGCCTGGAAGGCAAAGATGAGGATGAGCGTTGCAAGCAGTGCAGAAATAGCAATTGGATGAAGATTTGGAAGGAATCTTTCTTCAAACCACGTCTTTCCCTTTAGCTTCACCAACAGCGATCGCGTGACGATACCGGCCGTCAATGGAATCACGATGAAGATCAGAACGGAGTAGAGCAGCACATCAAAAGGAACGGTGAGACCGGAGGTACCCGTGACAAGCCAGGTCACGATCGGGGCAAAGGCCACCAGCATGACGAGATCGTTTACGGCGACCTGAACCAGGGTATAGCCCGGGTCACCGTCTGTCAGATAGCTCCAGACAAATACCATCGCCGTACAAGGCGCCGCTGCAAGGATGATGGTTCCCGCAATGTATTGATCCGCGGCATCTATTCCGATCCAGGGGAAAAAGAGATGCTTGAAGAAAAGCCATCCCAGAAACGCCATGCTGAACGGCTTGATAAGCCAGTTCACAAAGAGGGTGATCAATAGTCCCTTTGGATTTTTCCCCGCTTCGACGATGGAGGCAAAATCCACTTTGAGCATCATGGGGTAAATCATCAGCCAGATCAGAACGGCTATCGGCAGGTTGATTTGGGAGATTTCCAAACGCCGAAGCTCTGAAATGGGGCCCGGAATAAAGCGACCCATCAACAGACCGACGATCATGCACAGCCCGACCCATACCGTCAGGTAGCGGTCAAAGAGGCTCATCTCTTTTGATGGGGCGGTCATGATTCAAACCACCTTGCGACCAATTTGCTCAAGCTCAGCGGTGACTTCTTCCTTTGTCATCGACTCAATGGGGAGATCAACCATGGCTTGAACGCGACGCTTGAGGATGTCGAATGTCTTGTCAAAGGCGGCAATGATCTCTTCCGGAGTGCCATCTACATGCCCGGGATCTTCAACCCCCCAATGCGCCCGAATGGCAGGACCCAGAAAAACGGGGCAGGGCTCTTTTCCCGCTGAATCACAGACAGAAATTAAAATCTCGATGGGCTGATCCTTGAAGGCGTCCATGGACTTACTTGAATACCCTTCGGTCGGAAGCCCATGACGTTCAAGGGTGGCGAGTGCGCCTGTATTAATTCGGCCAATTGGCTTGCTGCCAGCGCTATGTCCTTTGAACCGGCCCTGTCCCAAAGCGGTGACCAAGGCTTCACCCATGACACTCCGGCATGAGTTACCGGTACACAAAATTAGAACGTTCAGCATTTGGTTTTCCATCTTTAAAACCTCTCTGGAATTAACAGGGCTTACCGTGACAACAGTTCTCGGTGAGGTAACCCACAACCCTCTTCATGCGGTCATAGTTCGCAGAATAGATGAGGAACCGTCCCTCCTGTTTTTGTCTGACCAGCCCAGAATGGTGCAACTCCTTCAAGTGGAAGGACAGCGATGACGGCGGAATATCCAATGTTTCTGCGATCTTTCCGGCAGGCATCCCTTCCTCCCCGATTTCTACAAGGAGACGAAACACCGCCAGGCGATTCGTTTGGGCAAGAGCGGTTAAAGCGATGACGATATCTTCTGATTCCATGTTTCCACTATAGTCGAAGCATGTGACAAAACGAAGACCCCTGAAGCATTGAAATTTCGTTCCGTAATTTACGAAGATTGGCTCTACCGTAGACTCGGTGAGATGATGGTTTGGTGCTTTTGTGCTGGCAAAGTAGATGTGAGGTGCGATTATGGGTCGTTTAACGATTTCTCTTGATGACGCCATGCTTCAGGCCCTTAAGGAAACGGCCGCGAGACAAGGCTGCTCAATTGGGGAAATCATCGAAGAGGGGCTGATTCTTCATGGCATAAAGCCGGTGTTATCGGCGCGTGAGCTTGTTGCAAAGGCTAGGGCACGATCGAAGATGACAGAAGATCAGGCGATCCAGCTTGCTGTCGATGAGGTTAGGGCTGAGTAAAAGATGATGGCTGTCCTCGCTGGATGGTGAATTGCAGCGAAATCA